>DAIDJU010000068.1 GCA_027451225.1 Acidocella sp.
CAATACCGGCATCGGGCTGACGCTGGTGGCCAACGCGCTCGGCTACAAATGCATCATCGTGATGCCCGAGACCCAGAGCCGCGAGAAGATCGACTTCCTGCGCATGATCGGCGCGGATCTGCGGCTGGTCCCTGCCAAGCCGTTCAAAGACCCTGATAATTACGTGCATGTCTCGCGCCGGCTGGCCGAGGAGCTGGGCGCGGTCTGGGCCAACCAGTTCGACAATCTGGCCAATCGGGAGGGCCACCGCCTGACCACCGGCCCCGAAATCTGGGACGAGACCGCCGGCAAGATCGACGCCTTCACCTGCGCTTGCGGCACGGGCGGCACGCTGGCCGGAGTGTCGCTGGCGCTGAAGGCGCTGAAGCCTGAGGTGAACATCGTACTGGCCGACCCGGAGGGCAGCGGCCTCTATGGCTGGGTGAAGAGCGGCGACCTCTCGGTGAGCGGCTCCTCCATCACCGAGGGTATTGGCCAGTCCCGCGTTCCGGGCAATCTGGAGGGCGTGGCGATCGACGACGCCGTGCGCATCCCCGACCCCGAGGCGCTGGAGCAAGTGTTCGACCTGCTGAGCCATGAGGGGCTTTCCGTCGGCGGCTCGGCGGGCATCAACGTGGCGGCGGCCATCCGCGTGGCGCGGGACATGGGGCCGGGCCACACCATCGTCACCGTGCTGTGCGATGGCGGGGCGCGCTACCAGAGCAAGCTGTTCAACCCCGAATTCCTGCGTTCCAAGAACCTGCCGGTGCCCTCATGGATGTAACCGAACCCGCGGCGCTGGACGCCGAGGAGTTGCTCGCCGCCTATGCCGCCAAGCAGCTCAACCCGCTGGAGGCGTTGCAGGCGGTGACCGAGCGCATCGCCCGGCGCAACCCGGAGATCAACGCCTTCGCCGTGATGAACCCGCAGGCGTTGAACGCGGCGCGGGCGAGCGCGCTGCGCTGGGCCGAGGGCAAGCCGCTCGGCGCGCTGGACGGCGTGCCCGTGACGGTGAAAGACCTGATCGACGTGGCGGGCCTGCCCACGCGGCGCGGCAGCAAGGCGACCGACGCCATCCCCGCCACCACCGACGCCCCGCTGGTGAAGGCCCTGCGCGCGGCGGGGGCGGTGATTATCGGCAAAACCACCACCACCGAATTCGGCTGGAAAACGCCCGGCGACAGCCCGCTCACCGGCATCACCCGCAACCCGTGGAATACCGAGCACACGCCGGGCGGTTCGTCCTCGGGCGCTGCGGCAGCGGCGGCCTCGTTCTTCGGTCCGCTGCATGTGGGCACCGATGGCGGGGGCAGCATCCGCATTCCCGCCGCATGGTCCGGCGTGGTGGGGCTCAAGCCCAGCTTCGGGCGCGTGCCGCAATGGCCGCTCGGCGCGTTCGGCCATGTGGCCGTGGCGGGGCCGATCGCCCGCTCGGTGCGCGACGCGGCGCTGATGCTCTCCGTGCTGGCGGGGCATGACGCGGCGGACCCGTTCTCGCTGCCCGAACCCAAGCGCGATTTTCTGGCGGGAATCGAGGACGGGGTGAGTGGCCTGCGCATCGGCGTGCTGCAAAACCCGGGCTTCGCCGCCCCGGTGGACGAGGACGGGCTGCAAGCCCTGAGCGACGCGCGCCGGGCGCTGGAAGGGCAGGGGGCTGAGGTCGTCGAGATCGCCCCGCAACTGCCCGATGCCTCCGCCGTATTCCCCAAGCTGTGGGGCGTGGCCCTGGCCCGCGTGGTGGACACGCTGGCGGCGGACAGGCGCGCGCTGCTCGACCCCGGCCTGCTGACAGTGGCGGAACAATTCCGTGACACCTCGGCGCTGGAGCTGGTGCAGGCCGAGGCCCTGCGCGTGGAAGCCGCCCACGCCATGGCGGCGCTGGAGGTGGACGCGCTGATCTGCCCCGCCGTGCCGCATTGCGCCCCGCTGGCCGAGGCCTATATGCCCGACCCCGTGGCCGCGCTGAACCAGAACTGGGCGCCCTGGACCTATCTGTTCAACCTCACCCGCCAACCGGCGATGACCGTGCCCATGGGCGTGAACGATTCCGGCCTGCCAACCGCCGTGCAGATTGCCGCGCCGCTTTACCGCGACGATGTGATGCTGCGCGTGGCGCGGGCGGTGGAGAGGGCTGTGGGGTAA
>DAIDJU010000069.1 GCA_027451225.1 Acidocella sp.
CTCGTGATAGGCGGTCATCTCCTTCTCGGCGTCGGACATCACCAGCGAGCGGCGTTCAGCGCCCATCAGCACCTTGTCCTTGGCGCTCTCGAACTCCGCCATGGCGACCACGCGCTTGCCGATGCGCGCGGCGAGCAAAGCCGCCTCGTTCACCAGATTGGCGAGATCCGCACCGGAGAAGCCCGGTGTGCCGCGGGCGATGGTCTTGGGGTCAACATCCGAGGCCAGCGGCACCTTGCGCATATGCACGCGCAGGATCTTCTCGCGCCCGATCACATCCGGGTTGGGCACCACCACTTGGCGGTCGAACCGGCCCGGGCGCAGCAGCGCCGGGTCCAGCACGTCCGGACGGTTGGTGGCGGCGATCAGGATGACGCCCTCGTTCGACTCAAAACCGTCCATCTCCACGAGCATCTGGTTCAAGGTCTGCTCGCGCTCATCATTGCCGCCGCCAAGGCCTGCGCCACGATGGCGGCCCACGGCGTCGATCTCGTCGATGAAGATGATGCACGGCGCGTTCTTCTTGCCCTGCTCGAACATGTCGCGCACGCGGGACGCGCCGACACCGACGAACATCTCGACAAAGTCGGAGCCCGAGATGGTGAAGAACGGCACGTTCGCCTCACCCGCGATGGCGCGGGCCAGCAGCGTCTTACCCGTGCCGGGCGGGCCGACGAGCAGGCACCCCTTGGGGATCTTGCCACCCAGGCGCTGGAATTTCTGCGGGTCGCGCAGGAATTCGACGATCTCCTGCAATTCGCCCTTGGCTTCGTCGATGCCCGCGACATCCTCGAAGGTCACGCGCCCCTGCTTTTCGGTGAGCAGGCGCGCGCGGGACTTGCCGAAGCCCATGGCCCGACCGCCGCCGCCCTGCATCTGGCGCATAAAGAAGATCCAGGCCCCGATCATCACCAGGATCGGCAGCCAGGAGATCAGCATCCGCACATAGGGGTTGCCGGAATCCTCGGGCTTGGCGGTCACGTTCACACCGGCGGAGACCAGCTTGGAGACCAGATTCGGGTCTTCCGGCGCATAGGTTTCAAAGCCGCTGCCATCCTTGGTGGTGCCGGCGATGTCCTGCCCGGTGATGGTGACCTTGGCCACCTGGCCGTTATTCACCTCGTCCAGAAAGCTGGAATAGGCGATCTGCGAGGTGCTGCCCTGCTGGCCGGAAGGCTGCAGCACGTTGAACAGCACAACCAAAACCAGCGCGACAACGACCCAAAGCGCAATATTTCGACCCAGATTATTCATCTAAGACTAGTCCAATTCCTTCAATATCTGCGGCCACACGGCGCACATGCAGGCCGCCATGGCCACTAGATGGGTATTCTGCACTGATTTCCCATATCTGCACAAATAAATTGGGCATAAGGGAGAAACGGATGAGCCGTAACCGGCACGGCGGGCGAAAACCAGACCGGAACTGGAAACCGAATGTTACCGTCAGCGCCCCGCAATGCCGGCATGGCGCGCAGCACGATGGACGGCAATTCATTATATTTACGAAACTTTTTAGCCTCCTCGCCCAACGCGCCCAGGTTGCAGCCTGGGCCGGGATCGGCCCGCAGGGTAAAGCGGCCATCCCAGCATATGCCCTGGCGGGCGGGCACGGGCGGCGCGCAGGCCGCGGGCTCTCTGGCCAGCAACCAGCCGGGGCCGAGTCGCCCGGCGGGGAGAATGCGCACGCCACCCAGCGTCGCGGGGCGCAACCTTCCCGCCAGCGCCGCCAACTGCTCCCGACGCGGCGGATAAAGCGCACCGCTTAGGGTACGAATCAACGCCCCCAGCACCGTTGGCGGGGCCGAAGCGGCATCGAGCAGCGCAAAGCCTTCGGGGCGGAGCAGTGCATGGCGGGCCAGGAATATCGCGTCCTCACCCTCTCGCGCCACGCGCGCCTCGCCCCCCGCGGGTGGCAGCCCCTGCCCCGCCTGGCGGATACGCACCCGCTCGAAGCGCTCCGACTGGTTGGAAGGGTCCTCAACCCATTCCATGCCCATCTCGCGCAGATAATCCCGCAATGCCCCCGGCTGCACGCCCAGCAGCGGACGCAGCAGCAACACCTGGTTGCGCGCGCTCCAGGCCGCCATGCCCTCGGCCCCGCCAGGGCCGCGGCGGGCGCGCATCGCCACCGTCTCGGTCTGGTCCGCCGCATGGTGGCCGAGCAACAGATGCAAATACCCCGCGGCAAATGCCGCCTCGGCCAGCGCGGCGTAGCGGGCGGCGCGGGCGGTCTCTTGCAGGCGCGCCCCACGCGGCAGGTTGGAGAGGGGAAGAATACGCGCGGCGATGCCCCGCTCAGCCAAACGGCCCGCCGTAAGCACGGCCTCGGCAGAAGCTTCGGCGCGCAAGCCATGATCGACGATCAGAGCCAGCGCCTGCCCGCCACGGGCGGCGCAGAACTCATGCGCCAGCAGCGCCAGGGCAGTGCTATCCGCCCCGCCGGACACAGCCACGGCGAGGCGCGGCTCCCCCCCGAACGGCCCCAGCCGGGCCAATGCCGCCGTAAAGGTGTCTCTTGCCAGCGTCGCGGCGGAGGCCGCCCTTACTGGCAATGCGCCCTTTTGCTCACCGCATCGATGCGCGGCTGCAGACCCGAAGGCGGCGTGGGAAACTGGCTATTGAGCGAGGCGATGGTATCGCAGGCCGCCTCGTTCTGGCCGATGGAGCTGAGCGAGCTCGCCAGCCCCAGCAGCGATTGCGGCGCGTAGCTGCCGCTGCGGTTCATGTTGTAGGTGCTGTCGAAAGCGATGGCCGCATCCTGCGACTTACCCTGCGCCGCCAGAGACTGCGCCACCAGATACTGCGCCCGGTAGGCCTCCGGCGCCTGCTTGTTCTGGCTCACAACCCCCTGCGCCAGAGACTGCGCGGTGGCATAGTCATGCTTGGTGTAAGCCGCCTCGGCCGCCTTCAGCGCATCGCGCGGGCTGGACGGCGCCGCCGCCTGAGGGGCCGGCGGGGCGCTGGTTTGCGCCGGAGCCGCCATTGTCTGCGCCGCCGCACCGCCAGCGGCGCCAGCCGCCGCTGCCCCGCCATTGCCCACCTGGAACTTGAGATCGCCGATCTCCTTCTCGGTGGCATCGTGCTGGGTGTTCACCTGGTTCTGCAACTCGTCCACCTTGCCGCTCAGGTCCTGCACCTGCTGCTGGAGCTGCTGCACCTGGGTGAGCAGGTTCGCCACCATGCTGCCCTGCCCCTGGCCGCCACCGCTGCTGGACGGCGGCGGCGCCGACGAAGCGCCCGACAATGCCGAGCCGCCATTGCCGCCATTGGCCTGCAACTGCTGCAGCTGCGATTGCAGCTGATCGATCTCGTTTTGCAGGGCGAGGCCTTCCTGGCTCTGGACCATGGTCTGCGCCCGTGCCTGAGCAAGCGGCAGCAGCGCGGCGGCAGTGGCAAGGACAAGAAGTTTCTGGCGCATGGGTCTTCCGAACAAAGGGTTCAACGTATTTCCGCTATACCCTGCGCCCCCCAAAAACAAAACCGGCGGCACCCGTTAGGGCGCCGCCGGCGGCAATTTTCACACCGCCCGGGTTAAACCGGGCTGGCGGGAAGAATTACTTGCAGTTCTGCGGGTTGAAGCCAACCACGGAGGTGATGGCGTTACGGTTCTGCTGGTAGGAAGCCTCGTCATTGCCAGCGGCAACCGGGCAGTCCTTGCCGTAGGAGATGGTCTGGATGCGGGTAGCGGCCACGCCCTGGGCAACCAGGTAGTCGCGGGCATGGTCAGCGCGCTTCTTGGCCAGAGCCAGGTTGTAGGTCTCGGTGCCGCGCTCGTCGGCGTTACCCGCCACCAGCACGTTCACGGAGGGGTACTTGGCGAGCCAAGCGGACTGCTTGCCGAGGGTGGCATTGGCATCGTCCGAGAGGTTGGACTTGTCGAACGCGAAGAACACGCGATCGCCAACGTTGGCGACCAGGTCTTGCTCGCTGCCGGGAGCCGGACCAGTAGCCTCGGCGCCAGTGCCGCCGGTGGCAGCGGTGTTGGCGTTGTTGGAGGAGCAGGCTGCCAGCAGGGCAAGGCCGGCGAACGCGCCCAGAGCTTTGATTTTCATAGTTTAACCGATCCCTGTCCGTAATATGGATGAGCAAATTTAGTCGTGAAGGTTCCGCAACCGCTTTGATTGCGCCTACCTCAGCGGCCATACTCTTCTCACGCGACCAGAGCAAGCGGCATGTGAGGGGATTTGACGTATTCTCAATGGGTTTAGCCGCCCTTCCATATTTTCTTACAATCTGTTGAGTTTTTGTAACACCACCCCAGCGCGCAAAGGGCCGCGCGCCTTCGCCGAGGGTGCTTGACAATTCGTCCCGGGCCATGTCTGCCCTCCCCCCGGAAACTGGGATGAATGTTGATGTTAAGCGATGATTTGAAGACTCTGCTGGATCAGGCGCTGGGGGAAATCGGCACCGCCGACACCGAGGCCCTGGAGGCCCTGCGCGTCTCCCTGCTGGGTAAAAGCGGCTCCGTGACAATGCTGTTAAAGTCGCTTGGCGGTATGGATCCAGAGGCCAGAAAGGCCGCCGGAGCGGGGATTAACCTGCTGAAAACGCAGATCACCGACGCAATTTCCGCGCGCCGCGCAACGCTGGACGAAGCCGCCCTGACCACCAGACTCGCCGCCGAGCGGATCGACGTAACCCAGCCGCCCCGCCCGGAACCCCTGGGCGCCATCCACCCGATCAGCCGGACCGTGGAGGAGATCGCCGCGATCTTCGGCGCCATGGGCTTCGCCATCAAGGATGGCCCGGATATCGAGAACGACTGGAACAACTTCTCCGCCCTCAACATCCCCTCGCACCATCCCGCGCGGGCCATGATGGACACGTTCTACCTGACCGGCGGCGAGGTTCTGCGCACCCACACCTCGCCGGTGCAGGTGCGCACCATGCTCTCCGAGCCGCCGCCCATCCGCATCATCGTCCCCGGCCGCACCTTCCGCGCCGACCACGACGCCACCCACTCCCCCATGTTCCACCAATGCGAGGGGCTGGTGATCGAGGAAGGCATCACGCTTGGGCACCTGAAAGGCTGCCTGTCGGACTTCCTCTCCGCCTTCTTCGGCGTGCCGAACCTGCCCGTGCGCCTGCGTACCAGCTACTTCCCGTTCACCGAACCCTCGATGGAGGTGGATATCGGCTGGAACAAGAAGACCGGCGAGATCGGCGGCGGCACGGATTGGCTGGAGATCGGCGGTTCCGGCATGGTGCACCCCAACGTGCTGGCCAATTGCGGCATCGACCCGCGCCGCTACCAGGGCTTCGCCTTCGGCGTCGGGTTGGAGCGCATCACCATGCTCAAGCACGGCATCAACGATCTTCGCCTGTTCTATGAGAGCGATGTGCGCTGGCTGCGCCATTACGGCTTCTCGCCGCTCTCCCCCGCCACGCTGCACGAGGGTATCTGACCCATGAAATTCTCCCTCTCCTGGCTCAAGACCTGGCTGGATACCGATGCCTCGCTGGATGAGATCAGCACCACCCTCTCCGCCATCGGGCTGGAGGTCGAAGATATCGAGAACAAGGCCGAGACGCTGAAGCCCTTCGTCATCGCCCAGATCGTCGAGGCCACCCGCCACCCGAATGCCGACAAGCTGCAAGTCTGCCGCGTCAACACCGGCGCGGGCGAAGTCACCATCGTCTGCGGCGCGCCCAACGCGCGCACTGGCCTGAAAGTGGTGATGGCCCCGCCCGGCGCTTATGTTCCGGGTGCCGGCATCACCATCAAGATCGGCGAAATCCGCGGCCAGAAATCCGAGGGCATGCTGACCAGTTTCCGCGAGCTGGGGCTGGAGGGCGATGCCGACGGCATCATCGAACTGCCCGAGGACGCACCGGTTGGCGAGCCTTACGCCAAATGGGCCGGGCTGGATGAGCCGATCGTCGAGATCGCCATCACCCCCAACCGTGGCGATTGCCTGGCCGTGCGCGGCATCGCGCGCGATCTCGCCGCTGCCGGGCTGGGCAGGCTGAAGCCCTTCACCGCCCCCGCCATCGCGGCCTCCGGCGCGTCCGCCATCACCTGGAAGAACGAGTTCCCCGAGGCCGCCCCCTGGGTGCTGGGCCGCACCGTGCGCGGCGTGAAGAACGGGCAGAGCCCGGACTGGCTGAAGCAGCGCCTGGAGAGCATCGGCCTGCGCCCGATCAACACGCTGGTGGACATCACCAATTTCTTTACCTTCGATCTCGGTCGCCCGCTGCATGTGTTTGATGTTGCCAAACTTTCCGGCAACGCGCTTACCCTGCGCCGTGGCCAGGAGGACGATATTTTCCTTGGCCTACATGGCAAGGAGATTAAGCCCGGTGCCGAGGATTGCGTGATCGCCGACGCGGCGGGCGCGCAGTCCCTCGCGGGCATCACCGGCGGCGAGACCACTGGCTGCGATGACGCCACCACCGAGGTGTTCATCGAATGCGCACTATTCGACCGCGTGCGGATCGCGCAGACCGGCCAGCGCACGGGCATCTTCTCCGACGCCCGTCAGCGCTTCGAGCGCGGGATCGACAGCCAGATCCTCCCCGAGGCGCTGGATGCCGCCACCGCCCTGGTGCTCGCCCTCTGCGGCGGCGAGGCCAGCGAGGTCACCGAAGCGGGCAGCCGCCCGGAATGGACCCGCGAGGCCAAACTGCGCTTTGAGCGCATCAGGAGTTTCGGCGGCTCGGACATCTCCGCCGCCGAGGCCGTGGCCTCGCTGGAACGCCTGGGCTTCGCCGTGCGGACCGAGGACGAGACCTCGGTGACCGTGGCGGTGCCGAGCTGGCGCAACGATGTGGCGCAGCCGCAATCGCTGGACCAGGCCCCGGACCTGCCGGGCGCCGAAGCCGCTGCCGAAGGGGCCGCCGAGATCGAGCCCGAGGTGGATTTGATCGAGGAAGTGCTGCGGCTGAAGGGGCTGGACGCCATCGCGCCGGTCTCCCTGCGTACCGATAGCGTCATCCCCGCCCCCATTCTCACCGCCAAGCAGGCGCGCACGGCTCTGGCACGGCGCGCTCTGGCGGTGCGCGGACTGCTGGAATGCGTCACCTTCTCCTTCGCCGACGACGCGACCTGCGCCCTGTTCGGCGAAACCCCGGAGGGCCTGCGTCTGGCCAACCCCATCGCCGCCGACCTCAACCAGATGCGCCCCACCCCGCTGGTTACGCTCTCCCAGGCGGCGGCCCGCAACGTGGCGCGCGGCTTCGGCGAGTTCGGGCTGTTCGAGGTTGGCCCCGCTTATGCCGGGGACCGCAGCCAAGCGCTGGTGGCCGCCGGCCTGCGCGTGGGCGAGACGCCGCTCTCCGCCCTCGCCCCCAGCCGCCGTTACGACGCGCTGGACGCCAAGGCCGACGCGCTGGCGGTACTCTCGGGCTTGGGCGTGCCGATGGACGCGGTGACGACCACCGTGGGCAGCACCGGCTACTACCACCCGGGCCAGAGCGGCGAGCTGCGCCAGGGGCCCAAGACCCTGCTGGCCCGCTTCGGCGCGCTGCACCCCAGCCTCTGCGCCAAGCTCGACCTGCCGGTGGGCAGCGTGGCGTTCGAGATCTTCCTCGACGCCATCCCCGAGCCCAAGCGCCGCAAGAAATCGGCTCCCGCCCTGCCGCCGTTCCAGCCGCTACGGCGCGATTTCGCCTTCCTGGTGGCCGAGACCACCCCGGCCGAGACGGTGCTGCGCGCCGCCAAGGGGGCGGAGCGCAACATCATCACCAACGCGGTGCTGTTCGACCGTTACCAGGGTAAGGGCGTGCCGGAGGGCCAGGCGTCGCTGGCCATCGCTGTGACGTTGCAACCCAGCGAGAAGAGCCTGACGGATGCCGAGATCGAGGCCATCTGCGCCAAGATCGTGGCCGAAGTGGGCAAGAAGGCCGGCGCCACGCTGCGCGGGTAAACTTTCAAAAGTTTTTAGGGGTGTGGGGGATTTTTTCAAAAATCCTCCACGAAGAACGCCGCTTTTTGTAAAAAAGGCGGCACCCAAAAAACTTTTACAACTTTTCCTTCAGGGCAAATACGCGCAGGGCGGAGGCCAGTGGTTGGCCCTCCGCCCTTTGTGCGTCGATACGCGTGACCAGCGCCGAAAGCGGCTCTCCCGCCGCCTGGGCAATAGCGCCCAGCACGGCCCAGAATTCCGGCTCCAGCGCCACCGAGGTGCGATGCCCCGAAAGCGAGAAGCTACGCTTGTCCAGCATCTTCTTCCAGCACGTAGAGCAGTGCCGGCAGGAAGATGAAGGTCGCCACCAGCACCGCCAGCAGGCTCAACAACAGCAGATCGCCCATGCTGGCCGTCCCCCGGTCGCCCGAGAATGCCAGCGAACCGAACGCCGTACCCGTGGTGAGCGCCGAGAACAGCACCGCATTCGCCGTGGATGAGGCGAGGAAGCGGCGCACCCCGGCGCGGAAATTCATCACGAAATACACGTTGAACGACACCCCCACGCCCAGCAGCAGCGGCAGCGCGATGATGTTGGCGTAGTTGATATGCAGCCCGACCATCCAAGCGAACAGCCCGGTAAGCAGCGCTGAAAGCACAAGCGTGGCAAGCACAAGCGTGGTATCGCGGATATTGCGGAAGACCAGCACCAGAATGATGGCGATGGCGGCGAAGGCCAGGATCGCAGCCTCGCGGAAGGAGCCGAGAATCGTCGCCGCGGTGGCGACCGTGGAAACCGCCGGCCCTCCGGCGCTGGGCTCGACCGCCAGCACCGCCTTGACGAAATGCCTCAGCCCCTTGGTCGTCTGCGCTGCGGCGGTGGGCAGCGCTTCCACCCGCACCTGACCATCGGGCAGGAACCAGTCGCGCGCGACTTCTGGCGGCAGGCTTTGCACCGTAATGGGCTGTGCATTCAGGCTATCGGCCAGACGGCTCAGCTCCAGCGGCAGGAAACGTGTCACCGCCGCATTCATCGCCATCACCCGATCATCACTCTCACCCTGCAACTGCCCCAGCGTGGTGGCTATGCCCAGCAGCGGCGAGGTCTTGGGCAGCTTGTCCGCCACGGCCATGATGGCGTCGTGCGTCTTGGCCATGGAGGCGCGGATATCCGCCACCGTCACCGGCTTGGGCGTTGTGCCTGCGGCCAGCAGGGTCGGCGCCAGGATGGTTTGCGCCTGGGCCAGCATGGCCAGTTTCTGGTCCTGCTGCTCGGGCACAAAAGTGCCGCCCGAAAGCACCTCCGCCACCTCCGGCAGGGCGCTTAGCTTCTTGGAGAGGGCGCGCGCCGCATCGAGGTTGGGGGCGAGCATGTCTGCGTAGAAAGGGTTGGTCTCCGGGTCCGAGAGCATGCCGCGCAGGGTGCGCATGCTCTCGGTATTCGGGTCTTTGGTATCCAGGGGATTCGCGTCGAACCCGACGCGGCTGATGGCAAACCCGCCCGCCAGCGCCGCGAGCACGAAGGCCACCACCACCACGCGGCGATACCTGAGCAGGACATTGTCCATGGCCGCACCGCCCGGTAGCCATACCGGGGCCAGTTCCGCCTTGGGTTTGAACAGGCGCAGCACCGCGGGCAGGAAGGTAATGGTGCAGAAGAAGGCGATGAACATGCCCGCTCCGGCGATCTTGCCCAGCTCCGCCACGCCCACGAAATCGGTGGGCGCGAAGGCGAAGAAGCCGCAGGCCGTGGCCGTGGCCGCAAGCGCGATCTGCGCACCCGCCTGACGCGCGGTCTCCGGCACGGCGACTTCCGGGTCCGGCGTGTTGTGCCGTATATCGCGCAGCCGCACACAGTACTGGATGCCGAAATCCACCGCCAAGCCGATGAACAGGATGGCGAAGGCCACGGAAATAAGGTTCATCACCTTCACGAATACGGCGGCGTAGAAGATGGTGAGCGCCAGCCCGAGCATCAGCGTCAGCAGGATGGGGATGATCAAGCGCCAAGTCCGCAGCGCCAGGTACAGCCACATCGAGATCAGCGCGACGGAGATAATCCCCCCCAGCAGCATGCCTTTGGTCAGGGACGCGAATTGCTCGTCGGAGAGCGGGATCTGCCCGGTGTAATCCACCGTGGCGCGCCCGGCTTTCACATCCGGCAGGTTATCGGCGATCTGCCGCAGCGACGCCGTGGCGGCCCCGCCCGGCTGCAGGGAGCTTTGGTCGAGCTTGGGATGCGCCAGCACGAACTCGGCGTCGCGCTTCCCGGCCGTGCCATCCATGATCAGCGACTGCCAGGAGAGCGGCTCTGGATGACCATCGGCCGCGGCCTGGAGGTTGCGCCCCACCCCTTCCAGCGCGCCTGCATAGGGGGTGATGTCCGCCCCCGCTTGCACGCCCTGGGCGATCAGCCCCAGCCCGGTGAACAGCCCGCGCGCCGAGGGGTCGGCGGCCAACTGGCCCAAAAAGGGCTGCGCCGAGACGATGGCGTTGAGCAGGTCCGCCAGATCCTTGGGCGGCAGCAGCAGCAGCCCCTCGTGCGAATAGAACGGCGAGCCGCTGGGGTAGCTCGAGTCAATAAAATGGGCCTTATCCGCGTTCAGGGCGGCGTTCAGCGCCGCGGCGGTCTCGGTGGCCTCCTCGGGCGTTGCGGCACGCACCACGGCCACGATCAGCTTATCGAATTGCGGGAAGTTCTTGCTCTCGCGGATATCCGCCTGGCGCCAGGGCAGTTCCTTGGCGAACAGGTTGTCGGTATCCGTGTCCATGCCCAGATGCCCGGCGCTGTACCAAAGCCCGAACCCAGCCAGCAGCAAAAAC
Organism: Acidocella sp.; assembly: GCA_027451225.1. Lineage (GTDB taxonomy): Bacteria > Pseudomonadota > Alphaproteobacteria > Acetobacterales > Acetobacteraceae > Acidocella. The sequence continues at coordinate 10,671 of DAIDJU010000069.1, forward strand.
GCGATCACGACCAGGGTCGCGTTGCGCCGCGCCGTCACGACGATGGCAACGATGATCTTCTGCAAAATAGGGCTCCCTGTGCCGATTATAGTCTAATTACGGCAGGACGGCTAGAAAGCCATCCCCGCCATGACGAGACGCCCATAAATATCCGCCAGCACCATCTGCAGCGCCTGGAGCAGCAGAATCGCCACCACCGGCGATATATCGATATTGCCCAGATACGGCAGGAAGCTCCGAATCGGGCGCAGCACCGGATCTGTAAGCTTATTGAGGAAATCCGCCACGGAATAGACGATCTGGTTCCGCGGATTCGCCACCCCAAAGGCGATGAGCATGCTCATGACCGCCGCCGCGATGATGGCGAGGATCATCAAATGGATAATTTGGTATGCCAGCCAGAAGATCGCGGAAATCATGGTTTGCCTCGAAAAAATGCGCGCCGGGCGGTAACTACCGGCGGAACTTTGCGCTGGCAATGTTGACATCGCCCCCAAGATGCGCGAAACGCCGCCCCCACATGGACCCTGAACCAAAGTTCAAGGCCGGGGCTGTAGCTCAGTTGGTAGAGCGCGTCGTTCGCAATGACGAGGTCAGGGGTTCGATTCCCCTCAGCTCCACCATGGGTCCCGCTGAAAATTAGC
>DAIDJU010000070.1 GCA_027451225.1 Acidocella sp.
GCCCGATGCCACGCTAACCCCCTGGAGCTGGCTGCGCCTGCCGGCGGGCTGGCCGCTCCGCGCGCGGGTCAATGCCGAGGGGGCACGTGTCTGGATCAAGGCAGCCCCCCTGCTGCACCCCGATGTTTGCGCCTTTGCCGAAGCCGCGTCTTGAAAGAACATGTATGGTTGAGCGTGATGTGATCATCATCGGCGGTGGCCTTGCCGGGCTGTATGCCGCCCGGCTGTTGCGCGAGGCGGGCATCGGTTTCCAACTGCTCGAGGCCCGCCCGCGCCTGGGCGGCCGGGTTTTGACCGTGGATGATCGCGGGGCCGAAACCATTGACGGGTTCGATCTTGGCCCGTCCTGGTTTTGGCCGCGCATGCAGCCAGATATTGGCGGGCTTGTTGAAGAGCTGGACCTGCCCGCCTTTGGCCAGCACGGCACGGGCGATGTGGTGTTTGAGCGCATGTCACGCGAGCCGCCGCAGCGTTATCAGGGCAATGCCGCCGATCGGCACGCCATGCGCCTGGCCGGCGGTAGCGCCGCGCTCATACGCGCGCTCGCCAAAAGCCTGCCCCCGGCGCAAATCCGGCTCAATACGCGCGTAACCGCCATGGCGTTACTCCATGATGGCATCAGCCTGACGCTAGCCACCGCTCACGGCACAGAAACATTGCAAACAGCACAAGTGATCGCCGCCCTGCCGCCCCGCCTGCTGGCGGCCCGCATCGCCTTCACCCCGGCGCAACAGCCCGAAACCGCCGGGCGCTGGCGCGATACGCCGACCTGGATGGCTCCGCACGCCAAATTCTTCGCGCTCTATGACCACCCTTTCTGGCGCGATGCCGGGCTATGCGGCACGGCACAAAGCATGGTCGGGCCGCTGCTTGAAATTCATGATGCCACCACGGCTTCGGGCGCGGCCGCGTTGTTCGGGTTTGTGGGCGTGAGCGCCGAGCACCGCGCCGCCATGGGCGAGGCCGCCCTCACCCGCGCCTGCCTTACCCAGCTCGTGCGCATTTTTGGTGCCACGGCCCAAACCCCGCGCGCCACACTGCTGAAGGACTGGGCCGCCGATGAGCTGACGGCCACATTAGATGACCGGGGCATGGGCGGTCATATCGCACCTGGAGCAAGCTCTTGGGTTTCCGGCCCTTGGCAAGCACGGCTCGCACTCGCGGGTAGCGAGACCAGCCCCGTGGAGCCTGGTTATCTCTCAGGTGCTATCGCCGCCGCGCGCCGGGCAGTGGCCGAGGTGCTGGCAAATTTCGGGGAAGGCAGGGATCAACCAGGGCGATGATGCCCTGACCGATCCCAATGCGTCTCAGCGAAGATCGGCCGCTATTGCAAATGCGGCTTGTGTGACCTTGCTGATCTCATCTACCGTGACATCTGGGGCGCGCTCCACCAGCACCAACCCGCCGGCGGTTACCTCGAACACCGCGAGATCGGTGATGATCTTGCTCACCACGCCCTTGCCGGTGAGCGGCAGGGTGCATTGTTTCAAAATCTTCGGCTCGCCCTTGGCGGTGTGCTCCATCAGCACCACCACACGCGGCACGCCGGCGACC
>DAIDJU010000071.1 GCA_027451225.1 Acidocella sp.
GCAATACGTGGTCTATGTGCTGGTGCTGCAGCCCAAGCCGGACGCCACCACCTACGGCTTTACCACCGGCGGCTATATTGCCGCGCCCGCCGTGGGGCGGATCATCGCGCGGATCGGCCCCATGCTGGGCATTATGCCCGCCACGGGCGACCAGCTGGCGCAGCTCGACCAGCAATGGACCGTGCCGCTGAACCCAACCCCGCCGCCGGGGCAGAGGGCGCTGGGGCCAGGCAATCCGCTGCCGCCGGGGGCGAACCCCTTCGCCTACGAGCTGATGGGCGCGAAGCCGCCCGCCCCGCCGGCCGCGGACGCGCAGACGCAGACGCAGACGCAGGGGACGCTGGAGCCGGAGCCCTCGGCCTCGCACGGTGCGCATGTGCGGCATGACGGGATCATGGCGCCCGTCTCGCCGATGATGGGAAGCCATATGACTTCGCGGGATAATCACGACGATGGGCAAGGCTGAGTTGAACGGCGTGACCGGCATCACCGCGGATAGCCGGGCCGTGCAGCCGGGTTACGTGTTCGCGGCGCTGCCGGGGGTTAAGGCGGATGGGCGGCGGTTCATAGCCGAGGCCGTGGCGCGCGGGGCCGTGGCCGTACTGGCGCCTGAAGGCACGCAATGGCCCCCCGGCGTGCCGCCGCGCAAGCTCATCACCGCCGCCTCCCCGCGCGCCAAGCTGGCCGAGCTGGCGGTGGAGCTGGCGGGCAAGCTGCCAGAGCGGCTGGTGGCGGTGACCGGCACCAACGGCAAGACCAGCACGGTGGACTTCCTGCGTCAGATTTTCACGCTGGCGGGGCGCAAGGCGGCATCGCTGGGCACGCTGGGGGTGATCGCCCCGGGCCGCCCGGTGACCGAGAGCCTGACCACGCCGGATCCGGTGACGCTCGCCAACACCCTGGCCGCGTTGGCCAAGGAGGGCGTGACCGATGTGGCGATGGAGGCCTCCAGCCATGGGCTGGAGCAGAGCAGGTTGGACGGGCTGCGTTTCGCCGCCGCCGGGTTCACCAATCTCACGCGCGATCATCTCGATTATCATGGCACCATGGAGGCTTATGCCGAGGCCAAGCTGCGGCTGTTCACCTCGCTGATGAAGCGCGGGGGCACAGCGCTGGCCATGGCGGATTTGGAGCCTTCGGTGCTGGCGCGGCTGCGGGCGATTGCCGCAGAGAAGGGGCTGGAGTTCGAGACGGTCGAGGTGGAGCGCGTGACGCCGCGCCCGGATGGGCAGGAGGTTTTTTGCAACGGGCGCAGTGTGGAGCTGCATCTGCCCGGGCGCTTCCAGGCCGATAACGCCATGCTGGCGGCGAGCCTCGCCGAGGCGGTGGGCGTGGCGGAGGCCTTTGAGCTGGTACCGCATCTGCAAGGCGTGCGCGGGCGGCTGGAGCGGGCCCTGGTGCTGCCGAATGGAGCGGCGGCTTATGTTGATTACGCGCATACGCCCGATGCCATCGCCCGCGTGCTGAGCGCGCTGCGCCCGCACGCCACGGGGCGGCTGCATATCGTGTTCGGTGCCGGGGGCGACCGCGATGCGGGCAAGCGCCCGCTGATGGGCGAGGCGGCGGCCAAGGGCGCGGATGTGTGCATCGTGACCGATGACAACCCGCGTTCGGAGGAGCCCGCCGCGATCCGCGCCGCGATTATGGCCGCCTGCCCGGGAGCGCGGGAGATTGGCGACCGGCGCGCCGCGATTGCCGCCGCTCTGGAAGGCCTGGCACCCGGCGATGTGCTGGTGGTGGCGGGCAAGGGGCATGAGCAGGGGCAGATCGTGAAGGGTGAGGTGATCCCGTTTGACGATGTGGGTGTGATCCGCGAACTGGGAGGCGTGGCATGAGCCTGCTTTGGACCGCCGCGGAACTGAGGCATCTGTTCGAGCAGGGCTTCGATATCTCGGGCATCAGCATTGATACGCGCACGTTGCAGCCGGGGGATTTGTTCGTCGCCTTGCAGGGCGAGCGGGATGGGCATGATTTCGTCGAGGCCGCTTTTGCCAAAGGGGCTGCGGCGGCGTTGGTTTCGCGCCCCATGCCGGGCAACACCATTGTGGTGGGCGACACGCTGCGGGCGCTGGAGCGGCTGGGGGCGGCGGCGCGGGCGCGTTCCGCCGCGAAGATCGTGGCCGTGACCGGCTCGGTGGGAAAGACCACGACTAAGGAGATGCTACGCCGCACCTTAAGTGCGTTCGGCGCGGTGCATGCGGCTGAGGCGAGCTTCAACAACCACATTGGCGTGCCGCTGACCCTGGCCCGGATGCCCCGTGAGGCGGAGTTCGGGGTGTTCGAGATCGGCATGAACCATCCCGGCGAGATTGCCCCGCTGGTGGCGCTGGTGCGCCCGCATGTGGCGGTGGTGACCTGCGTGGATAGGGCGCATCTGGGCCTGATGGGGTCGGAAGAGGCCATCGCGCAAGAGAAGGCGGCGATTTATGGCGGGTTGGAGCCGGGCGGCACGGCGGTCATCCCGGGCGATTCGGCTTATCTGGAGCTGCTGCTCGATTCGGTGCCCGAGGGGCGGCTGAAGATCGTGTGCGGGCGCGAGGCCTGGCTGCGCGATGTGCAGGCCGGGCCGGAAGGCTCCGAGATCGAAGCGGAAATCGCGGGGGTGACGGTAAAGTTCACGCTGCTGGCTCCGGGGCTGCACATGGCCCGCAACGCCGTGGCCACGCTGGCCGCCGCCGTGGCCTTGGGGCTGGATCCGCATCAGGCCGCTGCCGGGCTGGATGGGTTCGCGCCCTTCGCTGGGCGCGGGGCGCGGCGCGAGCTGCTGCTGCCCGATGGCGGGAGCGTGCTGCTGCTGGATGAGAGCTACAACGCCTCCGGGGCCTCGATGCGCGCGGCCTTTGCCGTGCTGGCGCTGCAACCTGGGCGGCATGTGGCCGTGCTGGGGGACATGCTGGAGTTGGGGGAGCATGCCGAGGCGGAGCATCTGGCCCTGTCTCCGGCGTTGATTCAGGGCGCGGATATTGTTTTTGCCTGCGGAACGCAAAGCAAAGCCTTGTTCGACTCGCTCCCCCTGGCCAAACAGGGCGCGCATGCGCCTGACGCGGCCACCCTGGCACCACTGGTGAAAGCCGCGCTCCGCGCGGGGGACACCGTGCTGGTTAAAGGAAGTTATGGCAGCCGCATGCGTGACGTCATCTCGCATCTGGAAAGCCCCGGCTGATGCTTTACGCTCTACTCTTCCCGCTCGCCGGGCACGTGCATGTGTTCAACCTGTTCCGGTACATTACGTTCCGGGCGGGGGGCGCGTGCCTCACGGCGCTTATCATCAGCTTCTGGCTGGGGCCGAAGGTCATCCGCAAGCTCAAGGCCGTGCAGCGCGGCGGGCAGCCGATCCGCACCGATGGGCCGGAGCGGCATCTGATCGAGAAAAAAGGCACCCCGACCATGGGTGGCGTGCTGATCCTGCTGGCGCTGGGGCTTTCCACATTGCTCTGGGCGGATCTGGGCAATGGGTATGTGTGGGCGGTGCTGGCCGTGACCTTCGGCTATGGCGGGATCGGCTTTGCCGATGACTACCTTAAACTGACCAAGCGCAACACCAAGGGCGTCTCGGGCCGGGTGCGGCTGCTGGGCGAGGGGCTGATCGGGCTGGTCGCGGCGCTTTGGATGATCCATCTGATGCCCGACGCCATCGCCACCGATCTTTCCGTGCCGGTGTTTAAAAACTTACTGATTCCATTTGGTTTTCTGTTCCCCTTCGTCGGGCTGTTCGTGATGATGGGAGCGGCGAACGCGGTGAACTTCACCGATGGGCTGGATGGCCTCGCCACCGTGCCGACGATGATCGCGGCCGCGGTGTTCGCGCTGATCGCCTATCTGGTGGGTAACAAGATCTTCGCCGGGTATCTGGAGATCAACTTCATCCCCGGCGTGGGCGAGTTGACGGTGTTCCTCTCGGCGCTGATTGGCGCGGGGATGGGGTTCCTGTGGTTCAACGCGCCCCCGGCGGCGGTATTCATGGGCGATACGGGCTCGCTCTCGCTGGGCGGGGCGCTGGGGTCCGTGGCCGTGGCGACGAAGAATGAGATCGTGCTCGCCATTGTCGGCGGGTTGTTCGTGGTGGAGACCATTTCGGTCATCGTGCAGGTGTTCTGGTACAAGCGCACGGGTAAGCGCGTGTTCCTGATGGCGCCGCTGCATCATCATTTCGAGAAGAAAGGCTGGGCGGAACCGACCATTGTCATCCGCTTCTGGATCATCTCCATGATCCTGGGGCTGGCTGGTCTGGCGACCCTGAAAATCCGATGAGCGTATTCTCCGGCCAGCGTTATGCGGTGGTGGGGCTGGGCCGGGCAGGGCTGCCCGCCGCCGAGCGGCTGCGCGAATTCGGCGCCGAAGTGTTCGTGTGGGATGACTCGGCCTCCTCGCGCGAGGCGGCGAAGGGGTTTGCCGTGGCCAAGCCCTCCGAGGTCGCGGGGCGGCTGGATGGGGTGGTGCTCTCGCCGGGGATTCCGCACATTCTACCAAAGCCGCACCCCGAGGCCGCTTGGGCGGCTGAGCATGGCGTGCCGGTGCTTACCGATGCCGAGTTGCTCTACCGCGCGGTGCGGGGGCTGGGTTCCAAGGCGCGGTTCGCCGGGATTACCGGGACCAATGGCAAATCCACCACCACGGCGCTGCTGGCGCATATCCTGACTGTGGCCGGGGTGCCGAACGCGGCGGGGGCGAATCTGGGCCCGGCGGCGCTCTCGCTGCCGATTCTGCCGGATGACGGCGTCTATGTGCTCGAGATGTCCAGCTATATGTTGGAACGAATCGTGACACTCCGGTTTGATACGGCAGTGATGCTGAATCTTTCGCCCGATCATCTGGACCGCCATGGGGACATGGCCGGCTATGCCGCCGCCAAGCGGGCGATCTTCGCGCGCCAGGATGAAAGCTGCACGGCGGTGATCGGGGTGGATGACGAGCCCTCCCGCGAGATGGCCGCGTGGCTGGAGACGCAACCGGCCAGGCTGGTGCGGATTTCCGGCCAGGGCCACGCCACCGGGGCCAAGGCGCTGCCGGGCGAGCATAACGCGCAGAACGCCCTGGCGGCGGCCGCGCTGGCGCGGGCTTTGGGCGTTTCGGACGCCGCGATTGCCGAGGGCATTGCGAGCTTCCCCGGCCTCGCGCACCGGGCGCAGGAGGTGGCGCTGCGCGAGGGCGTGCGCTTCATCAACGACAGCAAGGCCACCAATGCCGATGCCGCCAGCCGGGCCATGGCGTGCCATGAGAAGTTCGTGTGGATCGCGGGTGGGGTGGCCAAGGCGGGGGGGATTGATGATCTCGCGCCGTTGTTCGGGCGCGTCGAGAAGGCGTTTCTGATCGGGCGGGATGGCGAGACTTTTGCCGCTCAGCTCTCGGCGCATGGCGTGGTCAATGAGTATGTGGGCACGCTGGAGGCCGCGCTGCCCAAGGCCTTCGAGGCCGCCAAGGCGGGGGCGGGGGTTGTGCTGTTCTCGCCCGCCGCGGCGAGCTTCGACCAGTTCCCGAATTTCGAGGTGCGCGGCGATGTTTTCGCCAAGCTGGCCAGGGAGGTGGCGGCCTGATGCGCCCGCTCTCGCGCGCCGATACATCGCTGCTGGGCCGCTGGTGGTGGAGCGTGGACCGCGTAGCTCTGCTGGGGCTGGGGGTTTTGCTGGGTGTTGGCTACGTGCTGGCGCTGGCCGCCATGCCCGCCGCCACCACGCACATCTCCGACCCGCACACCATGGCGATGATCAAGCAGATCTTCTTCCTGCTGCTCAGCGGGGTGACGATGCTTGGCATGTCCATGCTCAGCCTGCGGCAGGTGAAGCTGGCGGCGTTGGGCATGGGGATCGTGTTCTTTCTGCTCACCGGCTTTACCCTGCTGCACGGCACCGAGGTGGACGGCGCGCATCGCTGGCTCTCGCTGCCGGGCGTGACCATTCAGCCCAGCGAGTTCCTGCGCCCTGCCTTTATCATCGTCAGCGCCTGGCTGATCGCGGAAGCGCACCGCACGCCGGGCTTTCCGGGCAAGCGGGCGGCTTTGGGCGTGTATCTGCTCACCGCGCTGCTGCTGAAGATGCAGCCCGATATCGGCATGACCTTCCTGTTCACCATGGTCGTGCTGTCGCAATTCTATCTCGACGGGATGGACATGAAGTGGATCGGCGTGGCCGCCGTGGTGGTGGTGCTGGCGCTGGTTTATGCGTTCTTCTTCATCTCCCACGTGCATACGCGCGTGATGATGTTCATCGACCCGCCCAAGGGCAGCCAGGCGCAGACGGCGCTGATGGCCTTTGGCAATGGCGGCATGTGGGGGCTTGGGCCGGGTGAGGGACAGGTGAAGCACTTCCTGCCCGATGCGCGCGCCGACTTCGTGTTCGCCGTGGCGGGCGAGGAGTTCGGGCTGTTCTTCTGCGCCTTCATCATCCTGGTGTTCGCGGCCATCGTGCTGCGCGCCTTCTTCCGCCTGCTGGCCGAGCCGAATTTATTCGTGGTGCTGGCGGCGGGCGGGCTGGTGGTGGGGTTTGGCTTGCAGGCGTTTGTGAACATGGCGTCCTCGCTCTCGCTGATCCCGACCAAGGGCATGACGCTGCCGTTTCTTTCCTATGGCGGCAGCTCTGCCTTGGCGATTTCCATCCAGATGGGGTTCTTGCTGGCGCTCACGCGCAAGCGCCACGGGGCGGAGGCGGCATGATGGCGCGCGCACCCAAACCCGTTGTGATCGCGGCCGGTGGTACTGGCGGGCATTTCTTCCCGGCTGAGGCGCTGGCGGCGGAGTTGCTGGCGCGCGGTGAGCGCGTGGTGCTGCTGACCGATGCGCGCTCGGGCGGGTTGAGTTCGCCGGTGTTCGCGCGCACCGAGCGGCATGTGATTTCCGGTGCCGGGCTCTCCGGGCGTGGGTTCAAGCGCGCCATGCAGGGCGGGTTGGCGCTGTTGCGTGGGGTGTTCGAGGCGCGGGGCCTGTTGCGGCAGCTCAAGCCCTCCGCCGTGGTGGCGTTTGGCGGGTATCCTTCCGTGCCGCCGGTGCTGGCGGCGGCGACCATGTTCATAGGCAGGCCTCGTGTGTTTCTGCATGAGCAGAACGCGGTGCTGGGCCGGGCGAACAAGCTGTTGTCGCGCTTTACCGATGTGCTGGCGCTGAACTTCGCCAACACCAAGCTGGTGCCGCGCGGGGTGAAGACCAAGGTGCTGGGCAATCCGGTGCGCCAGCCCATCGTGGCGCTGTATGGCGAGGGGTATCATGCCCCGGAAGAGAAGATCGAACTGCTGGTGCTTGGCGGATCGCTGGGGGCGAAGGTGTTCGGCACGCTCATCCCCGAGGCGCTGGCCAGGCTGCCCGAGGCGCTGCGCCACCGGCTGCATGTGACGCAGCAATGCCGGGTCGAGGAGATCGAGACCGCGCGGCAGGTGTTCAAGCTGGCGGGGATTTCCGCTGAGCTCTCGCCGTTCTTTACCGATGTCGCCTCGCTGCTTGCCAAGGCGCATCTGATTATCGCGCGCGCCGGTGCGTCCACTGTGGCCGAGGTGGCCGTGGCGGGGCGTCCGGCGGTGTTTATTCCGTTGCCGACGGCGATCGACGACCACCAGCGCGCCAATGCCGATGCCCTGGCGGCGGCGGGCGGGGCGTGGCGCGTGGACCAAGCCGGGCTGACTCCCGAAATTTTGGCTGAAAAGATCGAGACTTTGTTGATGGACCCTGATTCTCTGACCAACGCCGCGCTGGTGTGCGCACAGGCCGGGCGTGTGGACGCCGCAGCGAAGCTCGCTGACCTCGTACAGCAAGGAGCCCAGGCATGAGGGCGCTGCCGCTTTCCATCGGGCCGCTGCATTTTGTTGGCATTGGCGGCATTGGCATGTCCGGCATCGCCGAGGTGCTGCATGAGCTGGGCTACCAGGTGCAGGGCTCGGACATTGCGGAGAACGCCAACGTGGCGCGGCTGCGCAAGGCGGGGATTCCCGTGGCCATCGGGCATGACGCGAAAAACATCGGCGCGGCGCAGGTGGTGGTGATTTCCACCGCCGTGCCGAGGGACAACCCCGAGGTGCTGGCCGCGCGGCGCAAGCTGATCCCCGTGGTGCGCCGGGCGGAGATGCTGGCCGAGCTGATGCGCCTGAAATGGGCCGTGGCCATTGGCGGCACGCATGGCAAGACGACCACGACCTCGCTGGTGGCCGCCGTGTTGGAAGGGGCGGGGTTCGACCCGACCGTGATCAATGGCGGCATCATCAATGCTTATGGTTCCAACACCCGCCTGGGCAAGGGCGATTGGATGGTGGTGGAGGCCGATGAATCCGATGGCAGCTTCCTGCGCCTGCCCTCCGTCATCACCATCGTCACCAATATGGACCCGGAGCATCTGGACCATTGGGGCACGAAGGAGGCGATGGAGGCCGGGTATCGGCAATTCGTCTCCAATATTCCGTTCTACGGCTTCGCGGTGCTGTGCATCGACCACCCAGCCGTGCAGCAGATGATCCCGACGCTTTCGGATCATCGTGTGATTACCTACGGGTTTTCGCCGCAGGCGGATGTGCGGGCGGAGCGGATCATTTCGTCCAAGGACGGGGCGAGCTTCGAGGTGCGCATCTCCGACCGCATCACCGGGCGGGCGCGCAGGCTGGGGCCGTTCAAGCTGCCGATGCTGGGCAACCATAATGTGCAGAACGCGCTGGCGGCCATCACCGTGGCGACGGAGATGGATGTCGACGAACAGTCGATCAAGGCGGCGCTGGCCAATTTCGCTGGTGTGAAGCGGCGCTTCACCAAGACCGGCGAGGCGGGCGGGATCACCGTGATCGACGATTACGGGCATCATCCGGTGGAGATCGCGGCTGTGCTGCGCGCGGCGCGTCAGGCTGGTGCGCGCGATGTGATCGCCGTGGTGCAGCCGCACCGCTATTCGCGGCTGCAATCTCTGTTCGAGGAATTCTGCACCTGCATGAATGATGCGGGCACGGTGATCGTGGCGGATGTGTATGCCGCGGGCGAGCAGCCGATCGAGGGTGTGGACAAGGAGGCGCTGGTCGAGGGCTTGCGCGCGCGCGGGCACCGGCAGGTGGTGACATTGTCCGATCCGTCGCATCTGGCGGAGATGGTGCATGCCGTCGCCCGGCATGGGGATTATGTGGTCTGCCTCGGGGCGGGCAATATCACGCAATGGGCGGCCGCACTTCCGGCGCAGTTGGCCGAGTTGCAGAACGCGGCGCGCGCCGCCGGGGTGCGGCGATGATGGCGGCGGTGATCCCCGCCACGCGCGGCCGCTTGGCCGAGCATGCGTCGTTGGCGCCGATGACGTGGTTCCGCGTCGGCGGGCCTGCCGAGTATCTGCTGCGCCCGGCGGATGTCGAGGATCTCTGCGCATTTCTGAAGGAATTGCCGCTGGAGATGCCGGTGACGGTGATCGGCGCGGCGTCCAACCTGATCGTGCGCGATGGCGGCATCAATGGCGTGGTTATCAAGCTGGCGCGCGGGTTTGGCGATGTGGTGGTCGAGGGTAACGCCATCATCGCGGGCGCGGCGGCGCTGGATACCACCGTGGCGGAATACGCCGCCGAGGCGGGGCTGACCGGGCTGGAGTTTCTCTCCGGCATTCCGGGGACCATCGGCGGTGCTGTGGCGATGAACGCGGGCGCTTATGGCGGCGAGATTACGCAGGTTCTGGACTGGGCCGAGATTGTTACCCGTGCTGGCGAGCTGATCCGCGTGCCTGCGCATGAGCTGGGGCTTTCCTACCGCCATGCCAATCTGCCGCTGGATTCCGTGGTGGTGCGCGCGCGTTTGCGCGGGCAGCCCGGCGAGGCGGCGCTGATCGGGGCGAAGATGGCGGAGATCAAGACCAAGCGCGAGGCGAGCCAGCCTGTGCGCGCACGCACGGGCGGTTCCACCTTCGCCAACCCGCAGGGGCAGAAGGCGTGGGAGCTGATCGACGCCGCGGGTTGCCGGGGGCTGACCAAGGGGCGGGCCCAGGTTTCGGAATTGCACTGCAATTTCCTGCTGAATCTGGGCGAGGCCACGGCAGCCGAGCTGGAAGGGCTGGGAGAAGAGGTGAGGCGGCGCGTGCAGGAGAATTCCGGCGTGGCGCTGCGTTGGGAAATTAAACGGATTGGAGTGCCGGCATGACGCGCGTGGCTGTTCTTCTTGGTGGTTTGTCCTCGGAGAGCGATGTCTCCCGCCGTTCCGGCGCGCAGGTTGTAGCGGCGCTGGAGCGGGTTGGGTTCGAGGTGACGGCGGTGGAGGTGACTGAGGATCTCGGCGCGCTGCTCCAGGCGCTCACCCCGCGCCCGGATGTGGTGTTCAACGCCCTGCACGGGCCGTTCGGCGAGGATGGGACGATCCAGGGCGTGCTGGATTATATGGGCATTCCCTACACCCATTCCGGCGTGCGCGCTTCGGCCCTGGCCATGGACAAGGCCGCCGCCAAGGCGGTGTTCGCCGCCGCAGGGCTGCCCGTGGCGGCGCACCGGATCATCGATATCTCGGAGCTGGAGGATTCCGACCCGCTGCCGCCGCCTTATGTGGTGAAGCCGGTGAATGAGGGTTCGTCCGTCGGTGTGTCGATCGTGAAGCCGGGTGATAACAACCGCGCCGAGATCGTGGCCAATTGGCATTACGGCGCGGCGATGGTCGAGCAGTATATTCCGGGGCGGGAGCTGACCGTCGGCGTGCTGGAGGACCATGCGCTGACGGTGACGGAGATCCTGCCCGCCGAGAAATTCTACGACTATCACGCAAAATATGCCGCTGGCGGTTCGCGCCATGTGGTGCCGGCGCAAATCCCCGAGGATGTGGCGCGGCAGGCGATGGACATCGCCCTCGCGGCGCACCGGGCGCTGGGGTGCCGTGGGGCCTCGCGCGCGGATTTGCGCTATGACGACGAGACCGGGCGGCTGGTGCTGCTGGAGGTGAACACCCAGCCGGGCCTGACCCCGACTTCGCTGCTGCCGGAGCAGGCGGCTTATACCGGCATGGATTTCCCCACGCTTTGCACCTGGATGGTTGAGAGGGCGGCATGCCGCGTGTAGCCGGCCAGCCTGAGATTGAGATTAGTGCGGCGTCGCGCCTCGACATGCCGCAGCGCCCGCGCACCTCGCGCGTGCGCAAGGCGCCGCCGCCGCAGGACCGGCTGACGCAGCGCAAGCTGTTCTTCCGCCGCGTTAAGCGCAGCCTGAAGCCGGGGTTGTGGTTGCTTGCGCTCGTATCCATTGGCGTGGTGGGGTACGAGGCGGTGCGCAGCCTGCCCAGCGCAACGCCCGCGCCGCAGGTGGACCAGAGCGCGGCGCCCGCGGCGGTGCCCTCGGCTTCGCCGCTGGCGAATTTCGCCGCAGATCTCGGCCTGCGCATCACCAGCGTGCAGATCAACGGCGCGGCCACCACCGACCCAGCCTTGTTGCAACAGGCCATTGGAGTGAAGACGGGCGATCCGACGCTCGGGTTCTCGCTGCAGGAAATCCGCGACCGGGTGGAGCAGCTCGGGCCTGTGCAGAGCGCCGTGGTGGCGCGCGAGTTGCCGGGGACCCTGGTGGTGAACGTGACCGAGCGCAATATCTTTGCGATCTGGCAGACCACGAGCAATGGCCAGCCGAAATTCGTGCTCATCGACAAGCAGGGCAATGTCATCGCCAACCAGGATGCCGCCGAGGCCAAGCGCCGCCAGCCCTCGCTGCTGCTGCTCTCGGGCGATGATGCGCCCGCCAACGCCAATGCGCTGGTCACCGAGTTGCAGGCCGCACCGGCCGTGCTCTCGCATGTGGCGGCGGCGCAGCGCGTGGATGGGTTGCGCTGGAACCTGATCCTGAAGAACCAGACGGTGGTGAAACTGCCCACCGAGAATGACGATGCCGCCATCGGCCAGCTTGCCGCGCTGCAAACCAGCATGCAGCTGCTCGACCGCCCGGTGGAGGTGATTGATTTACGCCAGGAGGGACGGCTGGTGGTGAAGCCTTATCCGGCGCCCACGCCGCCCACGGCAACGAAACAGGGAGCGACGCAGAAACATGGCTAACGCGCCACGCCGCACACCCGCGATCGAAACACAGGCACGGCCGCAGCATGACGACGCGCCGCGTGCGCGCCGGATGCGCTCCGGGCCGTTCGGTGTGCTGGATATCGGCTCGACCAAGATCGCCTGCCTGATTGGGCGTGCGGAATCAGATGGCAGGCTGCGCTCGCTTGGCTTCAACTGGAAAAAGAGCGAGGGCATCAAGTCGGGCGGGATCGTCGATCTCGACGCGGCGGAGCGGGTGATCCGCGCCGTGGTCGGCACGGCGGAGGAGCTTGCGGATATGCGGCTCAAATCCGTTTACGTGAACCTCTCCTGCGGGCAGCCGCAATCGCGGCTGTTCAACGTGCAATGGCCGGTGGATGGCCGCGCCGTGACGGCCGATGATATCCGCCGCGTGGTGCGCGAGGCCCGCGCCCGCGCCGCCGCGGATGGCCGCGCCACGATCCACGCCTTGCCGCTCAGCTTCTCCACCGACGAGACGATGGGCATCACCGATCCGCGTGGGCTGTTCTGCAACACGCTCACCGCGCAGCTGCATGTTATCGATGCCGGCAGCACCGCGCTGCGCACGCTGGCCGCCTGCCTCTCGCGCTGCGAGCTGGATATCGCGGGGCTGATTTCGGCACCCCTGGCTTCGGGCTTGGCGACGCTGGTGGGCGATGAGCGCGAGCTTGGCACCACCGTGATCGACATGGGCGGCGGCACCACCACCATGGCGGTGTTCTCCGAAGGTCAGGTGCTGCACACCGCGCAGCTTCCCGTGGGCGGCAACCATGTGACCATGGATATCGCGCAGGGGCTGTCCACCTCGATCATCCATGCGGAGCGGCTGAAGGCGCTGTTCGGCAACTGCCATTCCAGCCCCGACGATTCGCGCGAGTTGCTGCCGGTGCAGATGGTGGGCGAGGGGGAGGATCAGATCGCGCAGATCCCGCGCTCGCATCTCATCTCCTGCATCCGTCCGCGCGTCGAGGAAATCTTCGAGCTGGTGAAAGACCAGTTGGAAACCGCGGGGCTGGGCCGCGCGGGCGGTGTGCGCGTGGTGCTTACCGGCGGCGCCTCGCAGCTTGGCGGCGTGCAGGAACTCGCGGCGCAGATTCTCGAGCGCCATGTGCGGCTGGGACGCCCCGGCGCGGTGATCGGCCTGCCCGATTCGGCCAATGCGCCGAACTTCGCCACGCTGATCGGGCTGCTCGCCTTCGCCACCGGCGATGGGCAAAATATGCAGGATATCAATTTCGAAGCGGAACGAGGCCGCGGTTGGTTCGGTCGTTTCGTTGATTTTTTGAAAAATCGTGTTTGACATGAAATCGGCGCGTTCTTTACCGATTGTCCTCAAGGAGAGATGAGCAGATGACACTGAACCTGACAATCGAGAAGCCGTTGCACACGGACTTCACACCCCGCATCACCGTTTTCGGTGTGGGCGGTGGCGGGTGCAATGCCGTCAACAACATGATCAGCCTGAATCTGCCCGGCGTGGACTTCGTCGTCGCCAATACGGACGCGCAGCAGTTGCAGCGCTCCCTGGCGGAAAAGCGCATTCAGCTCGGGCCTCATCTCACCCAGGGCAATGGCGCGGGCGGACGCCCGGAAATCGGCAAGCTCTCCGCCGATGAAGCCGCCGAGGAACTTGCTCGTCACCTCGAGAACACGCATATGGTGTTCATCACCGCCGGTATGGGCGGTGGCACCGGCACGGGTGCGGCGCCGGTGATCGCCCGCATGGCGCGCGAGCGTGACATTCTCACCGTCGGTGTCGTTACCAAGCCGTTCTCCTTCGAGGGCAGGCGCCGCCTGCGTGCCGCCGAGGAGGGCATCATCGAGATGCAGGCCTATGTGGATACGCTGATCGTCATCCCGAACCAGAATCTCTTCAAGGTCGCCAACGAACGCACGAGCTGGAAAGAAGCGTTCGAGATGGCCGACAACGTGCTCTACATGGGCGTGCGCGGCGTGACCGATTTGATGGTGATGCCCGGCCTCGTGAACCTGGACTTCGCCGATGTGCGCTCCGTGATGCGCGAAATGGGCAAGGCCATGATGGGCACCGGCGAGGCCGAGGGCGAGGATCGCGCGATCCGCGCCGCCGAGGCCGCCATCAGCAACCCGCTGCTGGAAGATACCAACATGAAGGGCGCGCGCGGCCTGCTGATCAACATCACCGGCGGCTCCGACGTGACGCTGTTCGAGGTCGATCAGGCCGCCAACCGTATCGGCGAGGAAGTCGATAAGGACGCGAACATCATGTTCGGCATGTCGCTCGACGAGAGCATGCAGGGGCGCCTCCGCGTCTCCGTGGTGGCTACGGGTATCGACTCCATGCCGCAGACGATGCCGAACCTGAAGGTGGTGAATGGCGGCCATGCCGAGCCCGTGCAGTTCTCCAATGCTGTCGCTGGTCAGGCCGTGAACGCGCAGGGGCCGGCTGGCGCGCCGGTGCTGCCCGGCTCTGCCCGCCCGTCCGGTTACGTGCCTGAGCCGCCTGCCGCGCCGCTGGTCTCCAAGGCCTATGTGGACCGTGGTTATGAGATCGCCCTTGGCAGCGAGCAGCCCGCCGCTCCGGTTCAGCCGGTGCATCAGGCTCCGGCGGCGCCGGTGGCGGATGCCGCGCCGCGTGCGCCGCAGCCCCAGCCGCCCCGCCCCGCCGTGCCGGTGCGCAACGTGGCGCCGGACCCGGTGCGTGCGCCCGAGCCGCCCAAGAGCACCAGCATCTTCAAGTCGGTGTTCGGCTTTGGCTCCAAGCAGGCGGCTCCCGCGCCGCAACAGCCTGTTCATCGGCAGGAGCCGGCGATGCGCGCCGAGGCGCAGGCGCAGCACCATGACGATCAGAACCTGCCCGCCCGCGCCGCCGTGCGTCCGGCGCAGATCGACGAGGTGGGGCTGGAAATTCCTGCCTTCCTGCGCCGCAACCAGTAAGAGGGCTTTGGCCCGCATGAAAACGGCCCCTTTCGGGGCCGTTTTTTATTGGCTGCGTTCGACGTAGCGGCGCTCACCGCTGGTTTCGTTGTACCAGACCTCGACGATGCTGCCTTCGGCCGGATCCTTGAAGGTTTCGCCGGTGCGTTCCCAGCCGGGACCGGGCGTCTGGCGCTGGTTGCGGTGGTAGTGGCGCTCGAACACAGTGCCGGTGAGCAGAAATAAGCCGAAGATCATCGGGCCGACCATGCCCGGCCCGCCGCCCGCGAGCAGCCCGAGCAGGCCGCCGCCCAGGGCCAGCAGGCTCAGGCCTATGACGAAGTTGCGGAGCATCTCACAACGGCTCCACGATGACGGCAGTGCCATAGGCCACGACCTCGCTCATGGTCTGGCCGATCTCCGATGAATCGAAGCGCATCATGGTGATGGCGTTGGCGCCCATCATCGTGGCGTTGGCGACTAGCCGGTCCACGGCGTGGCGCCGGGCTTCCTCCAGCATGCGGGTATATTCCACGATCTCCCCGCCGACGAGCGAGCGTAAGCCTGCCATGAGGTTGCCGCCGAGGCCGCGGCTGCGCACAACCACGCCGAAACATTGGCCCAGCGTCTCCCGGACCCGGTGATTGGCGATATTTTCGGTGGTGACGACGATCATCGCTAACCCTCCTTGCCTATGGCCCCAGCAGAGCATCTTTGCTGCGTCGCGACAACGTTTTCCGTCCGGCTTGACGGCTGGCCTGGGCACGCCAAAGCTAGGGACATGGAGCAGCACCAGCACAGAGCGCGGCGCGGCAGGCTCAAACCGCTCTCAGCCGAGGCGATCCGCGCCATTGAGCGCCGCGGGATTACCCGGCATGGGCTGAAGGATCTGTACTACGACCTGATGACCATGCCGTTATTGGCGCTCATCGGGGCGCTTGGGCTGTATTTTGTCGCCGTCAACCTCGTTTTTGCTAGTGTTTACACGCTGGTCGGCGGGCTGGCCGGGGAGCCGGGCGGTGATTACGGGCGCTTTGCCGATGCGTTTTTCTTCTCGGTGCAGACCTTTTCCACCACCGGTTACGGCACTGTGTATCCGGTATCTCTGGCCGCGAATATTGTTGTCAGCGTCGAGATCTTGTTGGGGCAGCTCAATCTGGCGGTCTCCACCGGCGTGCTGTTCGCCCGGCTCTCCCGCCCGCGCCCGCGCGTGGTGTTTTCCAAGGTTGCCGTGGTGCGCGAGATCGGCGGGGTGCAGACGCTGATGTTCCGGGTGGCTAATCAGCGACGGGAGGAGATCTCCGAGGCGCATATCAGCGTGGTGATGCTGATGGACGAGGAGGAGGCCGAAGGCGGGGTGATGCGCCGGATGCTGCCGCTGAAGCTGGAGCGGGATTTCTCGCCGGTTTTCGCGCTGAGTTGGATGGTCTCGCATAAGATCACCCAGGACAGTCCGCTCTGGGGCAAGGACCGTGAGAGCTTGGCGGCGGGAGGGAACGTGCTTGTTTGCCTGCTGACGGGGACAGATGAGGCGCTGGGCGCGACCATTACCGCCAAATATGTTTATGGCGCGGAGGATTTGCGGTTCAATCATCGCTTTCTCGATGTTGTGACCCGCTCGCCGGACGGCGTGGCGACGATCGATTACCGGCATTTCCACGATACAGTGCCGGTGCATAAGCCGGAGGCTGATATACCGGATGTCGAGTGATGGTAAAACTGTTTAATATCAGTATGTTGTTGCGAAATAATCAGAAATAATGATTGACTGGAGGTGAGGGGGCGCGGGGATTAGATTAAACTTGATGTTAACTGACGGATTCACGATGTCGTCCCTGCGCGAGAAGTACAGTTTTGCTCCGGCCGAGGCGGCTCCGGCCCCGCGGCGTACGCTGAAGGCGGAGATTTCCGCCGTCGGGCGCGGGCTGCATAGCGGCGCTGACGTGACCCTGCGGCTGAAGCCGGGGGCGGTGAATAGCGGCGTCGTATTTCATCGCAGCGATCTGGATGTGAGCATTCCCGCGCGCTTCGATTACGTGACCGACACCCGGCTCTGCACGCTAATCTCGGTGGGCGAGGCGAAGGTGGGGACGGTCGAGCACCTGATGGCGGCGGTGGCGGCTTGCGGGGTGGATGATCTGCTGGTCGAGGTGGATGGCCCGGAACTGCCGGTGTTCGACGGCTCCGCCGCGCCCTTTATGTTTCTGCTGGAGAGCGCAGGGATTGTTGAGCATGGCGGCCTGCGCGAGCGGCTGGAGATTCTGCGCCCCGTGAGGATCGAGCAGAACGGCGCGTTTGCCGAGCTGCGGCCGCATAATTCTGGCGGTTCGGGGTTCGATGTTTCGCTCTCCATCGAATTCTCTGCACAGGCTATTGGGGCGCAGGCGTATAATTTCCATCTCTCGGAGGAAGGTTTCAGCCGTGAGATCGCCCAGGCGCGCACCTTTACGCTGCTGGGGGAGATCGAGGCGCTGCGCAAGGCCGGGCTGGCCCGTGGCGGCTCGCTGGCCAATGCCGTGGTAGTGGACGACGCCAAGGTGTTGAACCCCGAGGGGTTGCGCTATGCGGATGAGTTCGTGCGCCACAAGCTGCTGGATGTGATCGGGGATCTGGCCTTGGCGGGTGCGCCGATCTCGGGACGGTTTATCGGCAACCGTACTGGCCATGCCCTGAATAACCAGTTGCTGCGTGCGTTGTTCGCAGACCAGGCGAATTACCGCCTGACCAATGGCACGGTAGCGCAGCCGTTGCATTTGACGGCTGCGTAAAGCGGAGATTGTCTACACCATTAGTAGGCTGAGAGAACAATCCTCTCCAATTTTCTTGCGCTGACAGGATTTTGCCGGGGGCGGCTTCTCCTTATAAAAAACTTTTCCAATTTGCCGAGCCTGTTTGGGCATGCCATGAGAGTTCAACGATGCTCTGTTCGTATTTGCGGCAGAGTTGGCTTGGCTAAACGGAGAGTTGCATGGCGGCCGCGGACGCGACGGTGAGACTGACGCATTTACAGCGTCTTGAGGCGGAATCGATCCACATCATGCGCGAGGTGGTGGCCGAGACCGAGAAGCCGGTGATGCTGTACTCGGTGGGCAAGGATTCCGCCGTGATGCTGCATCTGGCGCGCAAGGCCTTCTACCCCAGCCCGCCGCCCTTCCCGCTGCTGCATGTCGATACGACCTGGAAGTTCAAGGCCATGTACGAGCTGCGCGACCGCATGGCGCGCGAGAGCGGCATGGAGCTGATCGTCTACCACAACCCGGAGGCGATGGAGAAAGGGATCAACCCGTTCGACCATGGTTCGCTGCACACCGATATGTGGAAAACCGAAGGCCTGAAGCAGGCACTGGATAAATACGGGTTCGACGCGGCCTTTGGTGGCGCGCGGCGCGATGAGGAGAAATCCCGCGCCAAGGAACGCATCTTCTCCTTCCGCTCGGCGAACCATCGCTGGGCCCCAAAGAACCAGCGCCCGGAGCTGTGGAACCTGTATAACGCCCGCAAGAACAAGGGCGAGAGCATTCGCGTGTTCCCCATCTCCAACTGGACCGAGCTGGATATCTGGCAGTACATTCAGTTGGAAAAGATCCCCATCGTGCCGCTGTATTTCGCGGCCAAGCGCCCGGTGGTGGAACGCGACGGGATGCTCATCATGGTCGATGACGAGCGCTTCCGCCTGCGCCCCGGCGAGGTGCCGGAGATGAAGAATATCCGCTTCCGCACGCTGGGCTGCTACCCGCTGACCGGCGCGGTGGAGAGCAATGCCACGACCTTGCCCGAGGTGATCCAGGAGATGCTGCTCACCACCACATCGGAACGCCAGGGCCGCATTATCGACAAGGATGCAGGCTCGGCCAGCATGGAAAAGAAGAAGCAGGAGGGGTATTTCTGATGTCTGAGGTTCAGGAGAGCTCCTACAAGACTGAAGAGCTGATCGCCCAGGATATCGATGCTTATCTGGAGAAGCATCAGCATAAATCCATGCTGCGCTTCATTACCTGCGGCTCGGTGGATGACGGCAAATCCACGCTGATCGGGCGGCTGCTGTATGATTCGAAGATGATCTTCGAGGATCAGCTCGCGGCGCTTGAGGCGGATTCCAAGAAGGTCGGCACGCAGGGGCAGAATATCGACTTCGCGCTGCTGGTCGATGGTCTCGCCGCCGAGCGTGAGCAGGGCATCACCATCGACGTGGCGTATCGGTTCTTCGCGACCGAGAAGCGCAAGTTCATCGTGGCCGATACGCCGGGCCATGAGCAGTACACGCGCAACATGATCACCGGCGCGTCCACCGCCGATCTCGCCGTGATCCTGATCGACGCGCGCAAAGGCGTGCTGACGCAGACGCGGCGGCACTCCTACCTCGCGCATCTCATCGGCATCCGTAACATCGTGCTGGCGGTGAACAAGATGGACCTGATCGGCTACGATCGGGCGAAGTATGAGGCGATTGTCGAGGATTATCGCAAATTCGCTGACAGCATCGGCATCAAGAGCTTCGTGCCGATGCCGATCTCGGGCTTCATGGGCGATAACATCACCACCAAATCCGCCAACATGCCGTGGTATGACGGCGTGCCGCTGATCGAGCATCTGGAGA
>DAIDJU010000072.1 GCA_027451225.1 Acidocella sp.
CATCGCCGCGCATGAGCGGGCGGTGAAAACCGCCCTGGGGTTGGCGGAGCAGCATTTTACCGCCACCAGGATTCGGGAGGATGGCAGCGTCCGGCGGGAGGCGACCGGAAATCTGGTTATCGCCTCTTTTCGGCATGGCACCAGCCGGGCGCTCGACCCGCAGCTTCATAGCCATAATGTCATCCTCAACATGACGATGGATGAGGGCGGGCAATGGCGCAGCCTGGAGCCGCGCGCCTTCTACCAGATGCAAAAGCAGATGGGCGCTATCTACCGCCAGGAACTGGCCGCCGGGGTGCAGCGTCTGGGCTACGCGATTGAGCGCGGCAAGGACTCCACCTTTGAGATCGCCGGTATTGGCGAAGAAACCCTGGAGGCGTTCAGCCAGCGCAGTGCGGCGATTGAGGCTCGGCTGGCCGAGCGGGGCAAAAGCCGTGCGGAGGCCAGCGCCGCCGAGAAACAGATCGCGGCGCTGGATACACGGCTGGCCAAAGAGGCCGTGCCCCATGCCGAGCTGATTGGAGCATGGCGTGAGGCCGCCGATGCCGCTGGATGGGATGAACAGGCACGGCGGGGTTTGGTTGCCCAGGCCGAGGCGCGGGGAAACGCCGCCCTCAGCGTTGACCAGGAGTTTACCCACGAGCTGGCGGCTGACCGCGCCGTGGCGCAGGGGGCGGCGATGCTGGGCGAGCGGCAATCCGTGTTTTCCACCACCGCGCTGCATGAGGCGGCGGGGCGGTTTGGCATGGGCCGCGTTGGGCATGACGACATCGCCGCCGCCATTGCTCGCGCGGAAAAGAGCGGCGGGTTGGAAGCGCGCGCGTGCCTTGACCGGCGCGGCGTGGCGTTCGAGGGCTTCACCACCGCCGCCAATATCGCCGACGAGACCACGATGTTGCGGTTGGAGGAACAGGCCCGCAAGCAGGTGGAACCGATCTTGTCCCCCATCGCCGCCAGCAGGGCGGTTGCCGAGGCTGAGCGGCGCAGCGCTCAACAGGGCCACGGCTGGACCGATGAGCAGCGCGCGGCCACGGCGCAAATTCTCGGCAGCCGTAATCGCGTCATCGGTTTGCAGGGTGCGGCGGGCACCGCCAAGACCTCCACCGTATTGGCAACCATCGCACACGAGGCCGAGGCGCGGGGTATTCAGGTGACGGCGCTCGCCCCCACGGCCTCGGCTGCACAGATTTTGGGTGAAGCGCTTGAAACCCGCGCCGACACGCTGGCCAGGCATTTATTGGCGCCGGGCCGCCCTTCGCCCAAGGAGCGGCTTTGGATCGTTGACGAAGCCTCGCTGATCTCGGCGGCGGATGCCGCCAAGCTGCTTGGTCTAGCCGAATCTCATCGGGCGCGGGTGCTGTTGGTGGGTGACTCGGCGCAGCTTGGTTCCGTGGCGGCGGGCGCTGCTTTTGCGCAACTCCAAGGGGCGGGCATGGAAACCGCGCGCCTCACTCACATCCTGCGCCAGACCAACGAGCACGCTAAGGCAGCGGTGGAGGCCAGTTTGGCGGGTAATGCCAAAAAGGCCCTGGCCGCGCTGGATGCTGGTGGCGGGCGCATCATCGAGTGTGACACCCGCGAGGCTCGCTTCGCCCAAATCGCCCAGGATTACGCCATGTTGGATGCAAAGGAGAGGCGCAAGGCCCTGGTGATCGAGCCATCCCGCGAGGGGCGCGATACGCTGACCCAGGCGATACGCCAGGCGCTTGCCGAGCGTGGCCAGCTTCACGGCCCGGCGATGACCGTGCCAAAGCTTGTCTCCAAAGACATGACCCGCGCCGAGGCAAAGGACGCGCACAGCTACGCCATCGGCGACATGATCCGCTTCACCAAGGATTATGCCGATAAGGGTGTATCAAAGGCGCAGGCCTATCGCGTGGTGGGCGTCGACACTGCCAAAGCGGCGGTTACGCTCACCGACCAGCATGGCAGGACCATCGACTGGCGGCTGCGCCAATGGGGGGCCTCGCATGTCCAAGCCTTCACCGCCGAGGCCATGGAGTTGCGGGCCGGGGACCAAATGCAGTTTACCCGCAACGACCGCGCCTTGGGCCGGGTCAACGGTCAGCAAGCCGAGATTACCGCCATTGACCCCAGCACGCGCAGCGCCACGATCCGGCTGGCCAGGGGCAAGGTTGAGACGCTGAAGCTCGATGACCCGCGTAACCAGCATATTGCGCATAGCTATGTGGCGACGGCCTTCGCGGCCCAGGGGCGTACCGCCGAGCGCACTTTCATCCACGCCGACAGCGCCGCCACGCATTTGATCGACCAAAAAAGCTTCTACGTGGGGCTCTCACGCGGCAAGGAAACTACCGCCCTCTATACGGATGACCGCGCCAAGCTGGTCGCCGCCATTCAGGAGCGCAGTGGCGCGAAGCAGACGGCGCTTGTGCCCAGCGCCAGCATCACCGCGACGAAAAGTGCATCGGTAGCCTTCAAGGGTCTGGCTCTGTAGCCAAGCTTGCCCAGGTGGGCAAACAGGCACCTCCCACGCGCCCGCTCCGCCAGCGCTTGTGAAACGCGCTACGCGGGCGCGCGGGGCCCTCCTGTTCGCTACCTGGACAAGCCCCCTTTGCGAGCCTCCACAAAGCCGCCAAAATGCGCCAGGAGAATAGCCTCTTGCCGAAAGCCTGCAAAAAATGACTGCCCGCGCCCACCAAGCCACGCAACCCGGGGCTTTTGATGACAAACCCACCCCCAGCAATACGGGCGCAGTGGCATGAACGCTGTTGAGATTGAACAGGCTGTCACCGCTCTGGCTGAACAGCCGTTTGACGCGGCGGAGTTCCCGTATGCCTTCCTACAGGCCTTTGGGAACAAGGAAACCACCATCAAGCGCCTGCGCAAGGGCGAGTCCAACAAGTCCGACTTTACTGGGCCTTGGGGCGGGGTGCTTCAGGCCAACAACATCCACATCGCCGTCTGCCCGCCGGGTGAAGTGCCCCAGACTTTTGCGGCCCTGAAGGCCAGCCCGGCCACCGCGCGGGCCAAGGCGCGGTTTGTCCTGGCCACCGACGGCATCACCCTTGAAGCCGAGGATTTATCGTCCGACGACGCCCCGATTGCCTGCCCCTACCCTGACTTCCCAAACCATTTCGGCTATTTCCTGCCGCTTGCCGGCATCACCACGGTCCGCCAGATTCGGGAAAGCTCGTTTGACATCCGCGCCACCAGCCGCCTCAACCGGCTTTATGTGGAGCTGCTGAAGGACAACCCGGAATGGGGCGCTACCGAGCGCCGCCATGAGATGAACCATTTCATGGCCCGCCTCATTTTCTGCTTCTTCGCGGAAGACACCAACATTTTTAACGGCGCGGGGCTGTTCACCAAAACCATCGAGACGATGAGCGCGAAAGATGCCTCGAACACCCACGAGGTGATCGAGTTGCTGTTCCGCGCCATGAACACCAAGGAGGCCGAGCGGAGCGCCGCCGGCATTCCGCGTTGGGCCGCGGTCTTTCCCTATGTGAATGGCGGTTTGTTCTCTGGCAGCACGGCC
>DAIDJU010000073.1 GCA_027451225.1 Acidocella sp.
CCCCAATCTGCGTCACGATCTCTTCGTAGCGATCATCGTCACCGGCAATCATAACAAGCCTCCCGGTTAAGCGGAGACAACGCGAAATTGCATTACCGCGTTACGAATGGTTGCGTAAATTGAAACATCGGTAATGTCACAGGAACACGAGCAGAATGCACATTGACCGTGAAATCACGTTGCCTAACCCCTATCATATTACCGCACCCGCATGCGCTAGCATTCCTTGGTCTGTTGTAGCTGCATAAGATATTACCACACGAGACCTGCGAGATTAGAGACAGCGTTTGTACCAGCCATTGCGATGACAAATGCACCAGCTTTTGCGCCAGCCTTTGAGTTGGCGAAAGAGCTATGGATTGCGCTGACAATTGAGATATCCAGCCTGTCAAGATTCCGATTCGGAAGATTGCGCGCTCTATCAAAAATAGTGAAATTTCGCGCTGCTGTTTTTGAGAGCCGGTGCTCATGTCACTCAAGCGCAAGCCCACTGATGCAGAAATCGAAACACTGGCAGCGACATTCCGCCCGCTCTGGCGGCCAGGTGATGTTGTACGGCCTTGGCTACGCCAGCACCGCGATATGCTGCTTGAGCTGGTACATGGCGAGTGGTCCTGGGCCGCGGTTGGCGCCGCATTGAGCAAGGCCGGAATTACCTACCGCACTGGCGCACCCTGGACGGCCAAAGCCCTGCGCAGCGAATTTTCGCGCGCGCAGGCGCCGCTAAAAGGCTACCGGCGCAGGCCAGGCCCCTCGGAAGACGCCGCTTCTGAACCGCTTACCGTGCCCACAGAGCCAGTGGCGACGATGGAAACGGGGATGATCCCTCCAGCGGTACCGTTCCCAGCACCTGTGGCGCCGCCATTACCGCCGGGGCCAGGGCCATCCGCTGCCAGTGGCCCCCGTTTCAAACCCGCCTCGCTTCGGGTCCACGCACCACCTCCGGTGCTGAGTGAGGCCGAGCGGGCAGCGATCGATCGTAACCGCCGCCTGACATTCGGGCCGTCTGAACCCAAGGAGTAGCATCAATGTCCGAAGACAAACCCAAACCGGCCCCCGCGATGAACGGCGGCAAGCCTTCGGGCGCTACCCCCTATCGCCCCAACATGACGAAATTCACCAGTCCACGCGCCGATATCGTCAGCTTGGCGCCGCCTCAGGAAGCTGAGCCTGAGATCGGACAGGGGATCGACCTGACGGGCCAGGCGAAGATCATCTTCGCCGCCGGGCGGGGCAAGACGGGTAAAACCACCCTGCTCCGCTGGCTCACCGAGACCTCGATCCGCAATGGCGGCACGCCCATCCTGGCCGATGTCGATCCGAGCAATGCCACTTTCTCCGCCTATTTTGCTGATGTCGCCCGGCCGGAGACCGATAATCCCGCCGGGGTCACCGCTTGGCTGCAAGAGCTGATTGAATATTGCATCAATGAGCGGCAATCCGCCTTCGTCGATCTGGGCGGCGGGGATACCACCTTGCGGTCCCTTGCCGCCGAGATGCCGGGCCTGGCGGCGCATATCGAAGCCGCCGGCATGGCGCCGGTCATGTTCCACCTCACCGGTGCTCAGCCCGAGGATTTGCTCCCCGCCCTCACCCTTGCCGCACGCGGTTTCACGCCAGCAGCGCAAGCCCTGGTGTTCAACGAATATGGCATTGAGCCGGGCGCAACCCGTGAGCGGGCCTTTACCCGCCTCACCGCGTCGGACGCCTATGCCCGTCTGGCGGCAGATTGTGTGAAGCTCTGGATGCCCCGGCTGCACGCCGCCGAGGCCGTGGAAAGCCGGCAATGCAGCTTCGCCGCCGCGCGCGATGGCACCGTCACGCCATCTCTGGGGCTGTTCGATGCCGCCCGGGTCCGCGTTTGGCTGGACGCGATGGACCGCCGCTTCGCGGGGGTCAGATCATGGATCCCATAAGCCCCGCCGCGCGCCGGGAAGCCCTGCACGAACAGATCAGTGAGGCGCAGATGATCTTGCGCCGCGCTGCCGCGGCCGCCGCCCTGAAGAGCGACCCTCTGGCGGAGCAACTGCAGGCCCTGGCCGTGTGCGTCGGCGCGCTCAGCGATCTGTACCAGGCCAGCGAAGCCACCCAGATCGACATCGCCAATACGCTGAAAACCCAGACCGGCGTAATCGCCAATGAGGCCATTGCCCGGGTCCACGCCTCGGGCATGGACATCGTCAACCAACTCGCGCCGCAACTGGCCAATGCCGCCGACCGCACCATACGCATGAAAATCACCACGCTGCGTATCCGCAGCATCGTGGCTCTGGGTCTGGCATTGGCGCTGGCCATCCTGGTGCCCAGCATGTTCACCTATGCCGCCGGGCTGAATGACGGCCGGTTCCAGGCCGAAATCGCCGCACATATTATCCCCGCCGCCATGAAAGCCAGCCCGGCCGAGGCCCTCGCCTGGGGGCAGCTCATGCGGGATAATGACGGCGTCACCGCCATGGCCGCCTGCCGCAAATCCATGCAGCAAGATGCCAGCGGGCGGCATTACTGTTTCATGCCGGTCTGGACCGACCCGATATCCCCGGCCGTGCCTTCAGCCCCCGTTCAATAACCTCCAGCGCCGCCGCCTGAGAACATTACCCTTGCCCATCCCGGCACACAGCCCTAAATATGACCACTGTAGTTCTAATTTGTTTGGAGGCCGCCATGCGGGAAATTCAACTTCGCGACGCCAAGGCCAGCCTGTCTGCCGTGGTCGATGAGGCCCTGCGCGGCAAACCCGCCATTATCACCCGCCACGGCAAGCCCGAGGCAGTCATTCTCAGCTTCGAGGAATGGCAGCGGCTGTCGCATGTGCCCTCTTTCGGCCAATTGCTGATGGCTGCCCCGCTCGATGCGGACGATCTGCCGCCGCGCAATCCTTCCCCACTCCGTGATAGCGGCCTCTGACCCTTGTACCTCGTCGACACCAATGTCATCTCGGCGCGGGCGCCCTCGCGCGTCGCTCTGCCCGAACTGGCCGCCTGGACGGATGCCCACTCGGCCGATTTATTCCTCTCCACGGTCACCGTCGCCGAAATCGAGGACGGCATCGCCAAGGCCAAGCGTGAGGGGGCAACCCGCAAAGCCCGTGACCTAACCGCCTGGTTGGAGACCATGCTGCACCTTTACGCGGCCCGCATCCTGCCATTCGACGTGGCCAGCGCCCGCTTGGCCGGGTGTCTATCAGACCGCGCCCGAGGTCAGGGTCGTGCGCCCGGCTTCGCCGACATCATCATCGCCGCCACCGCCCAGCACCACGGGCTGACCATCCTGACCCGGAACCTGCGGCATTTTGAG
>DAIDJU010000074.1 GCA_027451225.1 Acidocella sp.
TGGAAACAGGAAATGACAGCTTCAGGTTCAAAAACAGCTCAGTGCAGAAATCCCAAAAGCGAAAGGAAAAAATCAGCCCTTGACCCCATCATGAAACCCAAATCATAACCAAAGGGCGGGTCAATTCTCGATGGAATTCCCGGGTCAATTCTCAGTGGAAATCAACAATCAGCTCAACACGATGATACTCAATGTCCTCATGACTGTGCTGATGTCTGGCATTAGGACCGTCAGTTGCCACAGCGTCACCCCACACAAATTCAGGGATACAATGTCCAGTAATTCAAACCGCGCCGCGAGGTGGGAGGCTCACACCGGTTAAGGACTTTCAATCAATGATCCGCTCAAAGTCAGCGGCAAAGCTCGATGACTGGCTTGCGATTGCAAAAGGCAGCCTCATCGGGTCATTCGCCAATGGCGTCGAAAAGGACCAGGCGGCTGTCAGCGACGCAATCGTCTCGCCATGGTCGAACGGACAGACCGACGGGCAGATCACACGCCTCAAGCTTATCAAGCGACAAATGTATGGGCGTGCGAAACTCGATCTGCTTCAAGCCCGATTGGTCGGCGTGGCATGATCTCCTCCATCAGCAAATGTGAGTCAGAGCCCTTTTTGGGCGCCGATCGGGGGTCCCGTTTGAATGCCGTTTGACACGCTATTTCCCTTTGTGGCACCAACAGACCTCTCAGGAACAGTTTGCCCAAGCGTTGCGCGTCGGCCGTAAACACTGCCCTCTACGTTGTTTTGCGGTCAACTAATCTTACTGTGTCATAAACTTCGATATTTGAAACTTTGTTGGCAGCATGGGCAACGTGGCAGGGTGCGGGCGATGGCGCGGGCGATGGCGATACGGACGGAGGTGATTGAGTTTTTGACGTGACGCTCAGGCCGGATCGGGGGAGCCGCGGGGTCGATAATTTTTGGGAATGGAATGTTTTTTGACGTGAGGGGTATTGCGCGGTCCCGAGGGGGGAATCGCTTCCCTCTCGGAGATCAGGAAGCCGTAGGCGGCTATGCACAGCGTGGCGTGATGATGGAAGCCGCGCCAACCTCGGCCTTCATAATGGCCAAGACCGAGTTCCTGCTTGAGGTCCTGGTAATCGCGTTCGATGCGCCAGCGCAGCTTGGCGGTGTTGACCAGGAGTTTGCGGCTGGTATCGGCGGGCAGGGTGGACAGCCAGTATTGGGTTGGCTCGGTTTCGCCGGCGGGCCATTCGATCAGGCACCATTCCTCGGGCCGCGGTGTTGAACGGTGGTAGTCCCGATGCGCCGGGCGCACCCTCAACGCGGCAAAGCGCGAGGAGAGCCTGGCGTTGCTGCCCTCCCGCCACGTCACTTTTCGCCAGGCGGTCTTGGGAAGTGCCAGCGCCATCTGCCGCGCCGGCACAGGTTGATGAGTGGCGTCACGGCGGATCGCCGAGGTTGGGCGGCCCTGGCCACCCCATGGTTTTGGTGGCAGCGGTTCCTCACCTGGGGGCCACAGGCTGGTGGCCGACTGAATGCCGACGATATAGGGCAGGCCGAGTTTGGTGATGCCGTCACGGAAATCCGTGTCGTTGCCGTATCCGGCATCGGCCAGCACGGTCTCAGCCTGCACGCTGGTGGCGATGGCGGCGCGCAACTGATCCAGCGCGATTTGTGGCTTGGTCTGGAAGACAATTTCGTCCGGAACGCCGGCGAGGCTGCGCCGCTCAGGATCATCGGCCCAGTCCCGTGGCAGATACAGCCGGTAGGCGATCGGCAGGCTGGCGTGATCATTGGCGACAGACAGGCTCACCGCGACCTGGCAGTTGTCCTGCTTGCCGAGTTGCCCACAATATTGCCGCGCCACGCCGACCGAGTGCCAGCCTTTTTTCGGCATGCCGGTATCGTCGATGATGAGGGCGCGGATGCCGCCGCGCTTGGCCATCAAGGGCAAAATGCGCGCACGCACCGCGGCCAACACGGCATCATCCGACCAATCAGCCTTCGCCACGAAATGGTGCAGCGATTGGTGCGCAGCCTGCACACGTCCCGGCTGCACGCGGGCCGCCATCGGTTCGACGCTCTTGCGATCACCCGGCAACAGTAGGCCCGCGCAATAGGACTGAAACGGTACCACCCGGTCAGCATGACCAAGCGCCGAACTGAGAACCTCGACATAGGCCGA
The DNA here is from genome assembly GCA_027451225.1 of Acidocella sp. GTDB lineage: Bacteria > Pseudomonadota > Alphaproteobacteria > Acetobacterales > Acetobacteraceae > Acidocella. The sequence continues at coordinate 2,151 of DAIDJU010000074.1, forward strand.
AAAACGTGATTCGCTCTCGTCTCGGCCGATTCTGAGACCCATAACCCGCTCCCATGGTTAAGAATCTCACCCAGTGCCAGAACATGCCCGAATCGGGCAAGGATTTATGACACAGTAAGACTAAAGTGTTGCCTTTAACTGTACGCCGAACACCCAGGTGTTCGGGATGTGCTTATAGGAAAACGTGCCTGGGTCCATCACATATTGAAAATTCGGGTGCAGCATCAGCCAGGGCGTCGCCTGCACACCGTAGCCGAATTCCAGCACGCTTTCGCCGTTCGAGACATTGGTGAGTCCAGCGGCCTGCTTTTCGTTCACAATGCGGCCGTTCAGCACGGCGCGGGCGTAGCCCAGATTGATATAGTCGTGCGGCCGCACATCGAACGGGCCTTGCGCGATCAGGCCGCCGAGGATCGTGCCCTGCAGCGTCGATGTACGCGGATCTGAATACGAGATTTCGCCAAGGGCGATCAGGCCGCGCTTTGGGTCGTTGCCAAAGGATACGAGCATCTGGTCCGCGATGGCGTAATAGCCGTAGCGGCCATCATCTTCCTCATTGGCGTTGGTGACGTCGGCGGCGCTGGAACTGTCCCAGTACACGCCGACTTTATAATGCCCCACCAGGCCGCCAGGGTGCGCGGTGTAATCCAACTCCACGGGGACAATGGCGCCGGAGGAACCGTCCAGGCTGATTTTGAGGCCGTTCTTGCGCTGGTAATAGCCGAAATTCACGTCGAACACGCCGGTCTGCAGGTATAAATCCGGCGTGAAGTAGAATTTCACATCGCCGCCCCATTTGCCTGTGGGGTAATCCGACCAGCCGGAGGAGCTGGGAAGGTTCTGCGCATGAGCGCAGAAAGCCAGATTCTGGAACTGGCAGCCCAGAACCGCGGTGCTCGCGAAATCATTGCCCATCGGGAAGAAGCCGATTTTGGTTTCCACTCGGTCGTCCGCGAATTTCTGCACATAATCGAATTCGGTGAGGCGCATGGTGTTGCCGCCGCCATAGACTTCCTGCACCGCCAGCTTGTTGCCGCCCAGCTCATCCGCGGAGACGCTGCGGCCTTCACGCTGGGTGACGACGATGTGCAGCGAACCGCCCTGCAGGCCGACGAGCTTGCCAAGGTCCAGCGCGGCGCCGAGATTGAGCTGCTGCGCGTAGCCATTGCCGCCGCGCACGCCGCCGGACATGACATCCGCGAATTCACCGACATAGCTCAGGTTGAAGGTGAGGCCATCCTGCGCCAGTTGCGGGCGCAGGCCGCCCCAGTCGCCCAGCAAGTTTTTGCGGGTAGCGAGGCTTTGCAGGAAGGTCTCGGGCTGCGTGGCGGATTGCGCATGGCCGGCCGGGGCAAAGCCGAGGCTGGCGGCGCCCGCCAGCAAGGCAGCGCGCAGGGAGAAGCGATGGGTCACCTGAAGTCCTCCGGTTGATTATGATTTGTGGATGGTACGGGGCGGGGTTGTTGTAACCGGTTACATATTGGCGCGTAGTTTGCGGTTTTCTCGCACCGGGTCAGATCTCGTGGGAGACGCGCTGGGCGGAAAATCCGGCGGCGGCGCGGCTGCCTGCAACGGGTTCCGCAAGCCCCTCGCGCAGCGAGAGGCCTTTGGTTTCCCTGGCGGCGCGCAGCAAAAGCAAGGCGAGCAGGGTGGCGCCGCAGGTGAAGATGACGATGCCCGCCTTCAGAGAGATGTCGAATGCATGCAACGAGCTGAGCACGATGAACGGCGCGATGCCGCCGCCAATGACCCCGACATTATACAGCAGCCCCACGCCGGCGGCGCGCACCTCTTCCGGCATGTTTTCGGTGAGGATGGTGCCCCAGATGCCGGAGGAGCCCACCAGCATGAAGCCGGAGAAAAACGCGCCCGCCTCCACGGCGTAGAAATGCCCGGCGACCATGGCGGTGACGGAAACCCCGATGGCGCCCAGCACCAGCATGATGGAGATGCCGTTGCGGCGGCCGAATTTATCGGCAAAGAAGCCGGCGCTGATGAAGCCGAGAATCTGGCCGATCGCCGAGGTCATGGTGATGCAGGTGACGGTTGCCGGCGTGAGCGAGAGGGATTTCAGATAGGTGGGGAACAGGCCTTGATAGGGCCAGGAGCCGAAGCACAAAGTCAGCATCAATATCCCAAGGAAGCATACGCGGCCTGGATATTCCGCAAACAGCGTGATGATGGGGTTGCGGCGGCGCTCCGCCGGCGCCAGGGCGGCGCGGCGCTGGGCTTCTTTCCACACCGAAGGCTCCGGCACGAAAAACGCGATGTAGAGCGCCAGCAATGCGGCTGGAACGAGCCCGACGAAAAACATGCCGCGCCAGCCGAAATGCGGATAGACCAGGCCATAGATCAGTGACGCGCCGATGGCGCCCACACCCCAGCCAGTATCCAGAATGCCAATGCCGAGCGCGCGATGTTTATCCGGCCAGGATTCCGCAACCATGGTGGCGCCCAGCGAAAAGCCCGGCGCCATGCCGAAGCCCAGCAGCAGGCGAAAGGCGAACACCGCCGTGAAACTCCAGGAAATACCGGTGAGCACGGCGCCCATGGTGAACCAGGCGAGTGTGAGCAGCAGCGGCAGCTTGCGGCCGATGCGGTCGCTCCAGCCGCCGACCAGGAGGCCGCCGATCCAGCGCACGGCGTAGGTCGCGAACAGCAGCAGGGAGGCGGTGCTGAGCGGGGTGTGGAAGGTTTTGGCGATGTCGGCGAGCACGAAAGTGATGGCAAGAAAATCCACCGCATCCAGCGACCAGACGCCCCAGGCGCCGATGAGGATGCGCCATTGCTCTCCATTGATTTCCTTATACCAAGGCTGACTGCCCCCCGCGGGGTTTGTTTGATGCGTCATGGGGTTCCTCTCACTCCGTAATTTATATGCCGATCTGGACGGGATCGTCAGCCAAATTGGCGATCATTTATCGCCGGGCTCTGATGTATCCGTTTACATATATAGCCGGCAAAATACTGTCAACGCGTTTATTTCGCTGCTGGCAAAAAAAGCGTCAGGCGGCGGGCGCAGGGCCGGAGGAAGCGCGGATGACGATTTCCGCCTCGCATTCGAAGGCGATGGCGATTTCCCTTCCCTCCACCATGTCGATCAGACATTCGGCGGCACGCCGCCCGACTTCCTGGCTCTGCACCCGCACGGTGGTGATCGGTATCGGCAATTCCTGCATGATTTCAATATCGTCATAGCCGGCGATGGAGAGTTCCTCCGGCACTTTGATGCCCATCGCCTGGCTTTCCAGCATGGCGCCCACGGCGAGATAGCCATTGCCGCAGATCACCGCGGTGGGGCGCGGCGCCTGCCGCAGGATGCGCCGGAACAGCTCCCGCCCTTCCCGGATGGTCCATTTGCCGATCACGAAATGCTCCGGCCGGACCGCCAGCCCGTGCTCGGCCAGCGCGTCGCGAATGCCCTGGATGCGGGCGCGGGCGCGGTCATTGGTGGCCACATCCTGCGCCAGCACGCCGAATCGCCGATGCCCCAACCCTACCAGGTAATTGGTCAGCCGATACAGCGCCTTGTGGTTGTCCGGCCCGATCGACTGGCCATGCGTGGCGGGGCTGTAGAAAAACATGTTGCGGCAGGGCACCTTGTGGCGGGAAAGGAAGCCCGCCAGCTCCGGGTGGTGCAGCTCGCCCACCAGCAGCACCGCATCCACCCCGCGCTCCACGAATTTGCGCACCTGCTCGAATTCCAGATCCGCGCTATATTCGGAACAGGCGAGCAGCAGCGTAAATCCATGCTTTGCCGCTTCCTGCTGCAGGCCCTCGATGGCGCGCGCAAAGTCGCCATGCGAGAGGGTGGGGAATACCGCGCCGATGGCCCCTGCCCGCCTGGTGGCCAAGGCGCGCGCCGCGCCATGCGGCACCCAGCCGACGCTCTTCACCACGGAGGCAATCCGCTCCCGCAGTTCGGGGGAAACCACGTCCGGGTTGTTCATGGCGCGGGAAACTGTGGCGGTGGAAACGCCGGCAATCTCCGCCACCCGCCGCAATCCGGTGCGGGCGCCATTCCTGGAATTCTCACTCTTGCCGCGCGGCACGCCGGTATCCCCTTCAAATCCGCTGGTATTGCAGCAGCTTTTCCGGCAAATCACAACACGCCATCGCGGCCGCTCGGTCAGCGCACGTTCTGGCGCTGCTCACCCAGGCCTTCGACGCCGAGCACCATCACGTCCCCGCGCTTCAGATAGCGTTCCGGTTTCATGCCGAGGCCCACACCCGGCGGCGTGCCAGTGGTGACGATATCGCCAGGTTCCAGGATCATGTAGTGGCTGATATAGGAAACAAGCTTGGCGATGGAAAAAATCATCGTATGCGTGGAATCGCTCTGCATGCGATCGCCATTCACATCCAGCCACAATGCCAGGTTTTGCGGATCGGCAATTTCGTCCGGCGTCACCAGATAAGGTCCGATGGGGCCGAACGTGGCGCAGCCTTTGCCGCGGCCCCATTGCGTGCCGCTGCGCTCCAGCTGGTATTCGCGCTCGGAAACATCGTTGCAGATGAAATAGCCGCCGATATACTCCAGCGCGGATTCCTCGGAAACATAAGAAGCGCGCTTCGAAATCACGAAAGCGATCTCCACCTCCCAATCTGTCTTCACCGAACCTGGCGGTAAAATCACGTCATCATTCGGCCCGACGATGCAGCTCCGCGCTTTGTTGAACAGGATCGGTTCTTCCGGGATTTCCGCGTAGGTCTCGGTGCAGTGCGCGCTATAGTTCAAACCCACGGCGACGAAGTTGCCGACATTTCCAACGCAGGGGCCGATGCGCGCGCCATCTTCCACAAGCGGCAAGGTTTCGAGATCCAGCTTTCGAAGTATTTCGATAGCGCCGGAAGTGAAGGCGGCACCGTCAATGTCCAGCAGCACCGCGGAGAGGTCGCGGATGCGGTTCTGGGCGTCCAGAATGCCGGGTTTCTCAGCACCTGCGGGGCCGAAGCGAAGCAGTTTCATGGTGTATTCCTTGTTGTGAAATTACTGGCCGAGCTCTTGCCTGCTCAGCATGAATTGCAGCGCGTAGTCGCCGCTTTTAATCTCTCCGGCGCCCATGCCGCGCAATGCCGCGTCGCTGAGCACAGCGCCGCGCAGGGCGTGAAGATTTCCTAAATCCACAGCCTCAGCCAGCAGAATCCATTCCACCGTGGCATCCGGCCTGCCGCCGCGCAGGCGCACCTCCTCGGTCATTTGGGCGGTTTGTACGGGCGGCTGGCCGCGCAGCAGGTGAATGCCGCAAATGCCCGGCTGTTGCAGCAGGACCGGTGCCGCTTGTGTAATTGCCGGCACGAAGCCTGCCGCATCCGCCAGGCTTAATTGCATGGCGGCGATGAATGCGCCGGCGCCTTGGCCATAGGTGCCGACCACCTCGCACAAGGTGCGCGAAGTGTCCGTGAAATGCGCCACCACTTGCCGGGTCCAGTCGCTGGGCGCCATCAGGCGCGCCTGGTAATCCGTGGAAGTGAGGGTTTCCACAGTCTCCGTCTCATAAAAATTGAAATATTTCGGGCCGCCTTGCACCGCGACATAGCGGCGCCCCCGCAGAAAGCCAGGCACGCTAACCCGTTCCGGAATATGCTCGCGCACATGCCAAGCGACAAACTCCTGCTCGGCCTCCGGCGCGATGCCGTTCCAGATGGCGAGCAACCCCTTGCCGAAAAGCGCCATACTAGCTTTCGGCCTTGCCGGAAAGCTTGCCCGCCCAGCGCATGATATGTTCAGCGACGCCCACCAGCTCGTTATGCTGGTTCACCGCCTCCACCGTTGCGACGCTGCGGCCTTTCTCCTTATCCACGCTTTTCACGGTGTAATGCACGGTCACGGTATCGCCCAGCGCCACCGGCTTCAGATGCCGTACCCGATCCCAGCCGGCGGAGACTGGAAAATCATCAAGCTCTTCCTGGTGAATCACATGGGCGATGCTCAGCGTCGAGGCGGTGGACATATAACCTACGATCAGCGCCCCATGCGCAATCCGCCCCGGCATGTTGGATTTTTCGCGCACATATTGCTCGTTGATATGGGTGTCGCTGAAATCCCCGGTGATGCCCGCGAACAGCACCACATCGGTTTCGCCCACGGTCTTGGCGAATTTAACGCGCTGCCCCACCTCGATGAAATCCAGACCCGATTTTGCCATGCCGCGTTTCCTTGCACCTTGCCGTTTTCGTCTCCGCCGCTCCCGGCTGGGCGTTGACAACCCAGGGACTCAGCAGATATGTATCCGGTTACACCCGTAAAACCGCCGCGTCAATCGCCGTATTTTCACCAATACGTGGAAGCCCAAGGAAACCGTTATGAAGATCATTACCGCCGCCCAGGCCGCCAGCCTCATCCAGTCCGGGGACAGTGTCGTCATCTCCGGCTCCGGCGGCGGCCATGGCATTCCGGAATCCATTCTGGTGGCAATCGAACAGCGCTTCCTCGAAACCGAAGCGCCGCGCGATCTCTGCCTCATCCATGTGGTCGGCCTCGGCAACCGCGCGGAAATGGGCGCGGCGCGGTTCCGCCACCCCGGCATGATCAAGCGCAGCATCACCAGCGCGCTGATCGACAGCCCGGCGCTGATCGACCTGGCGCTGGAAGACAAAATCGAATCCTACACACTGCCGCAGGGCGTGATGTCGCAGATCATGCGTGATATGGCCGGCGGCCGCCCCGGCCTCATCACCAAAGTCGGCCTGCACACATTCGTCGATCCGCGTCAGCTCGGCGCCCGCCAAAGCCCCAGCGCCAAAGAGGATCTTGTGGAATTGCTGGAAATCGGCGGCGAGGAATGGCTGCGCTTCAAGCCCTTCCCCATCGACATCGCCTTGCTGCGCGGCACCACAGCGGATGAGGACGGCAACATCACCATGGAGCAGGAAGCCATTCCCGGTGAAATGCTCTCCACCGCGCAGGCCGCGCGGCGGGCCGGCGGCACGGTGATAGTGCAGGTGAAGCGCCTGGCCAAGCGCGGCACCTTGCCTGCCCGCCAGGTGAAAATTCCTGGCATCATCGTGGATTACGTGGTGGTGGACCCGGAGCAGAAGCAGACCTACGCCACCGATTACAGCCCGGCCTATGCCGGAGAATTGCGCGTCCCCCTGGAGGTGATGAAGCCTTTGCCCTTCTCGCCGCGCAAAGTTGTCGCCCGGCGCGCCGCCATGGAGCTTGTTCCAGGCGCCATCTGCAATCTCGGCGCCGGCATGTCCACCGGCATCTCCGCGGTGACGGCGGAGGAACGCATCCTGGAACAGGTGATCCTCACCAACGAACAAGGTTTTGTCGGCGGCGCCCCGCTCACCGGCGTCGATTCCGGCACCGCGCAGAACTACGCCGCGATGGTGGACCAGCCTTACCAGTTCGATTTTTACGATGGCGGCGGCCTCGATTGCGCCTTCCTCTCTTTTGTGGAGGTGGACCCGGCCGGCAACGTGAACATCAGCCGCTTCGGGAAAAAGATCGTCGGCATCGGCGGCTTCATCAATATCAGCCAGAACGCCAGGAAGGTGGTTTTCAGCGGCACCTTCACCGCCGGCGGGCTGGAAGTGGAATGCGCCGATGGCGCCTTGCGGATCATCACCGAAGGCCGGCACAAGAAATTCGTTCGGCAGATCGAGCAGATTTGCTATAACGCGCCGTTTGCGGAATCCGAAGGCCGCATCGCGCTTTTCGTTACCGAACGTGCGGTGCTGCGCGCCACCCGCGGCACGCTGGAGGTCATCGAAATCGCGCCGGGCGTGGATCTAGAGAAAGACGTGCTGGCGCATATGGCGTTCAAGCCGCTGGTTTCCGCCGATCTCAAGCGGATGGATGCGCGGCTTTTCTCGCCCGCGCCCATGAATCTCGCGGAAGGTTTTGGCGCAGCACAGGCTTTCAAGGCCGCCCACAAGCGGCGCCCGCTCGCGGCATGAATATCCCCTTCCTCCAGGCGCGCATTTCCGGCGGCACGCAACTGCTCGCCATCATCGGAGATCCGGTGTCGCAGGTAAAATCTCCGGAATTCTGGAATCCGCGTTTGGCGCAGGCGGGTGCGGACGCCGTGCTGTTGCCGCTGCACGTGCTTTCCAGCGGGTTCGAAGTAGCCATGCCGGTGCTGCGGAATCTCGGCAACCTCGCGGGGCTGGTGTTCACCGTGCCTTTCAAGGAACGCGCCATGGCCTTCGCGGACGAAATCCTGCCCACCGGGCGGCAGGCGGGCGCCATCAACGCCATGCGGCGCGAGGCCGATGGGCGCTGGGTGGCGGATATGTTCGATGGCTGGGGCCTCGCCCGGGCGCTGCTCCGGCTGGGCGCCAGGCTGCAGGGGACCAGGGTGCTGCTGCTGGGCGCCGGCGGCGCGGGGCGCGCCATCGCCAGTTCGCTTGCGCAATCCGGCATTGCGGCACTTGGCGTGTTCGATGTCAACGCTGCCCGGGCGGCGGCGCTGGCCGCCATGCTGCGGCAGCACTTTCCCGAACTTGCCGCCACCGCCATCGGCGCGGCGCGGGCGGAGGATTTCGACATCATCATCAACGCCACCCCAGTGGGCATGGCGCCGGGCGATGGCATGCCCTTGCCGCTCGGCCGCTTCCCCCCGCATTGCGTGGTGTTCGACATCGTGCCCAAACCGGCCATCACCCCGCTGATGGCGCAAGCCGAAGCCGCGGGTTGCAAAACCGGCGGCGGCCAGATGATGATCGACGCCCAGGCCGACGCCATCCTCGAATTCCTCGGTTTCTCCCTCCAGGCCGCGTAACCGGAAAGCCATCCCCATGCCGCGCTTTGCCGCCAATCTTACGATGATGTTCACCGAATGGCCGTTCCTGGAGCGATTCCAGGCCGCCGCGGAAAACAATTTTCCAGCGGTGGAATATCTCTTCCCCTACGCGCACCGGCCGGAGCAGGTGCGCGCCGCCCTCGTCGGCGCCGGCCTGCAACAGGCGCTGTTCAACGCCCCGCCGGGCGAGTGGGATGCCGGCGAGCGCGGCATTGCCTGCCATGCGGAACGTCGCGCCGAATTCGAAGCCGGCATCCGCCAGGCACTTATTTACGCGCAGGCCACAAACCTGCGCCGCCTGCACGTCATGTCCGGCCTCGGCAGCCGCGAAAGCCCCGCACAGCGCGCCGCCTATGAAGATTCCCTGCGCCTGGCCTGCGACCTTGCCGGCGCCGCCGGCCTCGACATCCTCATCGAGCCGATCAACGCCCGCAACATGCCCGGCTATTTCCTCAACGATTTCGCCTACGCCGCCGCCCTCATCGAAACCCTCGCGCGGCCCAACCTGAAACTGCAATTCGACATCTACCACCGCCAGATCTTGCATGGCGACGTGCTCACCGGCCTGCAAACATTGCTGCCCATCACCGGCCATGTGCAAATCGCCGCGGTGCCGCGCCGGCACGAGCCAGGCACCGGCGAACTGGACGACGCCGCCATCCTCCATGCCCTCGACGCACTCGGCTATGACGGGTTTGTGGGCTGCGAGTACAATCCGGAATCCAGCACCCTCCCCGGCCTCACCTGGCGCCAGAAACTCGGCTTCCCGGGAGCGCCAACATGATTCTGGGCTGCATCGCCGACGACCTCACCGGCGCCACCGACCTCGCCTTGATGCTCAGCCGCGAGGGCCTGCGGGTCATGCAAAGCATCGGCCTCCCGCCGGCGGACATGAACCTCGCCGAGATCGACGCCGTAGTGGTCGGCCTGAAATCCCGCACCATCGATCCGGCGGACGCCATAACCCTCTCCCTCGCCGCCGCCCAGCGTCTGCAAACCCTCGGCGCGCGCCACCTGTTTTTCAAATATTGCTCCACCTTCGATTCCACCGATCGCGGCAATATCGGTCCGGTCGCGGAAGCCTTGCTGGCGTTTGCCGGCGGCAGCGCCACCATCGCCTGTCCCGCCTTCATCGCCACCGGGCGCAGCGTCTATTGCGCCAATCTCTTCGTGAATGGCGTGCCGCTGAACGAAAGCCCGATGAAGGACCACCCGCTCACCCCGATGCGGGACGCCAATCTGGTGCGCGTGCTACAGCGGCAGACGGCGAAAAAAGTGGCCGCCCTCAACATCGCGCAGGTTCGCCAGGGCGCGCCGGCCCTGCGCGCCGCCTTCAACGCCGCGCGCGAGGTGGGTGCGGCGATGCTCATCGTCGACGCCATCGCCGATGAAGATCTGCGCTGCATCGGCGCCGCCTTCGCGGATCTGCCGCTCATCACCGGCGGCTCTGGCGTCGCCATGGGCCTGCCGGCGGCCTACCAGGCGCTGGGGCTGATCGCGCGGCTTGCGCCGCCGCCTGCCCGCCTCGCCGCCCCCGCGGGCCGGCGCATCGTGCTGGCCGGCTCCTGCTCCGCCGCCACGCAAGGCCAGGTGGCGCACGCCATCGCCGCCGGCATGCCCAGCTACCGGCTGGAACCACTGAAAATCGCCGCGGGCGCGCAAAGCCCGGAAACCGTGCTGACCTGGCTGAACAGCCTGCCGGCGGACCAGACCCCGCTGGTCTACTCCACCGCTGCACCGGAAGCGGTGGCCGCGGTACAGCATTCCCTGGGCCGCGAACAGGCCGGCGCGCTGGTCGAAACCCTGCTGGCCGAACTCGCCAAATGCCTGCCGCAACACAGCGTCACCCGCATGATCGTCGCCGGCGGCGAGACCTCCGGCGCCGTGGTGCAGGCCCTCGGCATCCTATCCCTCGTCATCGGCCCGGAGATCGACCCCGGCGCGCCCTGGACCCTGGGGGGCGGCATGGCGCTGGCCCTCAAATCCGGCAATTTCGGATCGCCCGATTTCTTCACCAAAGCCTGGAGCCTGCTGCAATGACCGAAGCCAAACTGCGCGAGCACATCTGCGCGGTCGGCGCCTCCTTGTTCCAGCGCTGCCTCACCTTCGGCTCCACCGGCAATATTTCCGTGCGGCTGGAAGATGGCGGCTGGCTGATGACCCCCACCAACGCCTCCCTCGGCGCGCTGGACCCGGCGCGCCTTTCCCGCCTGGATGCAGGCGGCGCGCACATCGCCGGCGACAAACCCACCAAGGAAGCCTTCCTGCACCGGGTGATGTACGCCAAACGCTCAGGCGCACGCGCGGTGGTGCATATGCATTCCACCTATTCCGTCGGCGTCTCCTGCCTGTGCGGCATCGATCATGCGGATGTGCTGCCGCCGCTCACCGCCTATTACGTCATGCGCGTCGGCCGCCTGCCGCTGGTGCCGTATTATGCCCCCGGCGATGAAGCTCTGGCCCACGCCGTGGAAGACCTCGCGGAACATCACCACGCCGTGCTGCTGGCCAATCACGGCCCGGTAGTGGCCGGCACCAGCCTGGAAAACGCCATGTACGCCAGCGAAGAGCTGGAAGAAACCGCCAAACTCTTCCTGCTGCTGCAAGACCGCAAAACCCGCCCCTTGACCTGCGAACAGGTGGAAGACCTGCGCGCGCGCCATAAGCTCTGGTAATTTTCACCGCACCGAATTGGAGGAAAACATGCGTATCCTGGTCACCGGCGGCGCCGGCATGTTGGGGCGCCGGCTCATCACGGCATTGCTGGCGGCAGGTTCGCTGCCGGACCGCACCGGCGCGCAACGGGAAATTTTGGAAATCATCGCGTTCGATGTAGTGGAGCCAACGGGCTTCACCGACCCCAGGGTGAAGCCCATTGCCGGAGATCTGGCAGCCCCCGGGCAGCTGGAACGTTTGATCACGGCGGAAACTTCCGTCATCGTGCATCTTGCCGCTGTCGTCTCCTCCCAGGCGGAGCAGGATTTCGAACTCGGCATGCGCGTCAATCTCGATGGCGTGCGCGCCTTGCTGGAACGCGTGCACGCGCTCGGCACCTGTCCGCTGCTGCTCATCACCAGTTCGGTGGCGGTATTTGGGGGCGCGCTGCCCGCCACGGTGCCGGACTCGCAAGTCTGGGCGCCACAAAGCTCCTACGGCACGCAGAAAGCCATCGCCGACCTGCTGCTGGCGGATTATTCCCGCCGCGGCTTCTGCGATGGCCGCAGCCTGCGCATGCCGACCGTGTCGGTGCGGCCGGGGCGCCCCAACCTGGCCGCTTCCAGTTTCGCCTCCGGCATCATCCGCGAGCCCATCAATGGCGAGGAGTCCATCTGCCCGGTGGCGCCGGAAACACCGCTCTGGCTGATGTCCCCGGGGGTCGCGGTGCGCAACATCCTGCACGGACTCAGCCTGCCGGCGGAGGAATTGGGCCGAGGCCGGGTGATCAACATGCCGGGCCTGTCCGTCACAGTCGCGGAGATGCTGGCGGCGCTGCGCGAGATCTGCGGCGATGCGGTGGCGGACCGGGTGCGCATCGCGCGCGATCCGGCCATCGAGGCCATCGTCAATTCCTGGCCGGGCAATTTCTCCGCCGAGTACGCCAAATCCCTCGGCTTCGCATGGGACGAAAATTTTAGCGCCGTCATCACAGCGCATCTGGCGGAGCACGCTTAACCATGCGCCGCGTCGCGCTCGTCGCGCATGACGCGATGAAGAATGCGATGGTGCAATGGGCACGGGACAACCACTCCAGCCTAGCATTGCTGGATCTCTGCGCGACCGGCACCACCGGAGAACGCATCCAGCAAGGCGCCGGGCTGGCCCTCACCCGGCTGCTCAGCGGCCCCCTCGGCGGCGACGCCCAACTCGGCGCCATGATCGCCGAGGGCAGGCTGGACGCCCTGATCTTCTTCATCGACCCGCTTTCGGCATTACCGCATGACGTCGACGTCAAATCCCTGCTGCGCCTGGCGATTCTCTACAACACGCCGCTTGCGGTAAACCGCGTAAGTGCCGATGCGGTGCTCGCAGCATTAAACGTTTGATGCGAGCTACATCGAGTTAGCTGCTGTCTGAGGTCCATCTGTGTACTCGGACTGTTAAGGCGGTCGTGCCCCCGTCCGTGGTGTAGGAGGCCGGTAATCGGCCTGCCGTAGCGACCGCCGCGTGTCTGGCGGAGGCAGGCCGATTGGCGGCCACCGGGGCGGTTTTTGGGTAGCATTGGGTTGCGACTCTCAACGCGAA
>DAIDJU010000075.1 GCA_027451225.1 Acidocella sp.
GCAAACAGGCCAACGATGCCTGTTTTTGGCTTGGGGACTCGTTCGCCGCAGAAGCCAATCTAGCGATTTCCGCGATCGATAAACGTGGAGTTCTCTGGCCCCGGTTTCGGGCCTGAGAGTGAGAGTTGAGCTGGATTTTCATGACAGGTTCTAGTCCGGAGGAGAGGCTTCCGGCGGCTGTCATGGAGAATTGTCATGGATATCAATGCGTCTGCCGCGGTGGCGGTTGTGGGGGGGAATGCTGGCCGGGTTGGGTCGGCGGGTTTTAAGGTCGATGTCAGCCAGGGCGAGCGGCTGGGGCGGGTGTCATCGGAATGGTTTTCGCGGCCCGATGATGAGCGGTATTTGTCGCTGCCCGAGCTGTATCAGGCAGTGCGAGCCCGTGCGGACCGGGCCGAGGCGCGGACGGTGGAGAGCCGGGCCATCCGTGTGGAAGCACGGCGTGACGATGGCGAGCGGTTGGCGTTAATTGTGCCGGGGCAGGAGCGGCCAGTAGCCCCGACGCATTGGAGTTTTGGCCAGCTTTGCGGGCTGGTGGGGGCACCAGCCGGGTATCTGCGCGAGTTGCCAGCACCGCTGGCGGGGATCAATCTGCAGCACGGCTTGCTCAACCACCGCGCCGAGCTGGTGAAGACGCTGGAGACCGATGATGGACGGGTGGAGTTGCGCGCCGTCACCGGGCCGGATTATGGGCGCATCTGGGACCATGAATTGGTGGCAGCGGTGATGCGCATCGCCGGCAACGGCACGGGCGACACGGCTTGGAAAGTGCCGGGCGTGTTGGACTGGGCGACCATGACCCACAACCCGTATGTGGATGTGACGAAGGAGACGACCACGCTCTATGCCAGCGACCGGGATGTGTTTCTGTTCCTGGTCGATGACACGCACCCGATCGAGGCGGGGCGCTTGCCCAATGGTGAGCCGGATCTGTATTTTCGCGGGTTCTATTGCTGGAACAGTGAGGTCGGCTCGAAGACCCTGGGTATCGCCTCGTTTTATCTGCGCGCGGTGTGCGCCAATAGATGCTTGTGGGGCACGGAAAATTTCCAAGAGATCAGCATCCGGCACAGTAAATTCGCCACCCAGCGCTTTGCCCATGAGGCGGCACCCGCGCTGCGGCGCTTCGCCAACTCCTCGCCGGCGCCGTTTGTGGCAGGCATCAAGGCGGCGCGGGAACAGATTGTCGCGCGGGCCGACGATGAACGTGAAGGCTTCTTGCGCAAGCGCGGTTTCAGCAAAGGCGAGACGGCGAAGATCATTGCCACCGTGCTGGAAGAGGAAGGTCATCCGCCCGAGAGCGTGTTTGACTTCGTGCAGGGCATCACCGCGCTGGCGCGCTCGCGCCCACACCAGGATGCCAGGCTGGAGCTGGAGGGCAAGGCGAAGCTGCTGCTCGACCGGGTGGGCTGAGCGGCGCGCGTTGGGGTAAGGTTTAAAAAATATGCGCGTGCGCAAGCCGTGGGCTGAGTGGCAGGTCCACGGCTTGTTTTGTGGGGCGGGCGGGCTTGAACGGCTGAGCCTGAGCCGGGTCCAGCGCTGAGAGGCAGAGGGCGGCTGGGCGCTTGGTGACGGGTGATAGGTGCGGAGAGTGGCTCCGGGCCGCCCGTCATGGAGTTTTTCCCATGGGTAAAACCACGAAAACTGTTCAGAAAATCACGCTCAGCGCCTCGCGCGATATTCCGTTTGATCGGTTGGCGCTGAGCCAGGCCAATGTAAGGCGGGTGAAGGCGGGCGTGTCGATCGAGGAGCTGGCGGCGGATATTGCCCGGCGCACGCTACTGCAAAGCATCACTGTGCGGCCAGTGCTGGATGAGGCGGGTGCCGAGACCGGTATGTTCGAAATTCCCGCCGGTGGGCGGCGCTACCGGGCGCTGGAATTGCTGGTACGGCAGAAGCGCCTGGCCAAGACCGCGCCGATCCCGTGCGTGGTGCGCACCGAGGGCGTCGCGGAGGAGGACAGTCTGGCGGAGAATGTGCAGCGGGCACCGCTGCATCCGCTGGATCAGTTCCGGGCGTTTCAGGTGTTGCGCGAGAAGGGACAGAGCGAGGAGGAGATCGCGGCGGTGTTTTTTGTCGCGGTCTCGGTGGTGCAGCAGCGGTTGCGCCTCGCCGCCGTGTCGCCCCGGCTGCTGGAGGTCTATGCCGAAGACGAGATGAACCTCGACCAGCTGATGGCGTTCTCGGTCAGCCCCGACCATGAACGCCAGGAGCAGGTGTGGGAGGCGGTGCAACGCTCTTATAATAAGGAGCCCTACCAGATCCGCCGGATGCTGACCGAAGGCGCGGTGCGCGCCTCCGACAAGCGGGCGCAATATGCCGGTGAGGAGTATGTCGCGGCCGGTGGGGCGGTCATGCGTGATCTGTTCCAACAGGATGATGGTGGCTGGCTGCAGGATGCCGGGCTGCTGGCGCGCGTGGTGGCGGAGAAGCTTGAGTGCGATGCCGATGCGATCCGCGCAGAGGGTTGGAAATGGGTCGAAATGGCACCTGAATTTCCATACGGCCATAGCTACGGCCTGCGGCGCATTCAGGGCACGCGCCGCCCGCTGACCGACGAAGAAATCGCCCAGATTGAGGCGTTACGGACCGAGGCTGAGCGGATCGAGGAGGAAGCCGCCGCGGCGGATGAGGTCTCCGATGATGCCGATGCCCGCCTCGCGGAAATCGAGGCGGAGATTGACGCGCTGACCCAGCGCCCGCCTGTTTATGATCCTGCCGAGATTGCCATGGCGGGGGTATTTGTCAGCATCGACGGCAATGGCGCGCTGCGGGTGGAACGCGGCTATGTCCGCCCCGAAGATGAGCCGCAGGTGGTTGAGGAGGTCGATGAGACTGACCCGCCGGGTGAGAGCGGCGCGCAGGGGCAGCACGGATACAACGCTGCCGATGGCAGCGATCCCGGCCGCGTGGATTCCAGAGTCATCGCTGCCCATATTGGCGGTGGGGCGGAACATGAGGCCGAGCCCGAAGAGGAAGATGGGCTGAAACCGCTGCCCGACCGGCTGCTGACCGAGCTGACGGCTTATCGCACGCTGGCGCTGCGCGAGGCGTTGGGCAATGAGCCTGGCATCGCCTACCTTGCGCTGCTGCACGTACTCTGCCTGCGACTATTCTATCGCTATGGCGCGGAATCATGCCTGGAGATTGAGGCGAAGAGCGTGATGTTCGGCGCCCAGGCGCCGGGCCTGGCTGACACGCCCTTGGCGGCACGGGTTGATGCGCGGCACGAGGCTTGGGCGGCACAATTGCCCGAAGATTGTGCTGAACTCTGGGATGCTCTCACCAATCTCGATACGGATAGCCGTGAGGCATTGTTCGCGCATTGCGTGGCGCTGACGCTGAACGCCACGCATGACGCCTATAACCGGCGGCCTCGGGCGCTGGCGCATGCGGGGCGGCTGGCCGAAACGATGTCGCTCGATCTGGTGGCTGCCGGGTGGGCGCCGACGGCGGAGAATTATCTCGGCCGGGTGACGAAGGCGCGCATTCTTGAAGCCGTGCGCGAAGCCAAGGGCGAGCAGTCCGCGCAACGTCTGGAGGGGTTGAAGAAAGGCGACATGGCCGAGGCCGCCGCGCAAATGCTGGCGGGTGCCAGCTGGCTGCCCGAGGTGCTGCGCACGAAGGGCGTGGCGACCATGACGATGCCGACGGATACTGCGGCAGTGGCTACACAAGGTACCGTCGCCGCCGATGCCAGCGTGGATGTGGCCGGCGAGGCGGCTGAGGCTGCCGATCTTCCATCCACCGAAGACGAAGCACAGCTCGAGCCGCACGAGATCGCGGCGGAGTGATCCCAGAACCCCGAGGCGGCCAAGAGACCGCCTCGGGTCTATCCCTTCACCCCATCAAAACCCGGCTTCGTGCCGGGTTTTGCATTTCTGGAGACAGATCATGTCAGACAATCACAATCAGGCGCCAGGCCAGCAAACGTTTCCTGCGGTTGATACTTTTATGGCGGCATGGGAACAAAAAGAACGCGCGTATCGCGAGCGCGCGTGTGCCGTACTTGATGGCAACAAGAAAGCGCTTTTCGGGATTCTGGCGGAACATGGCATTACCGCCGTGATCGTGAATTTCGACGGCTATGGCGATAGCGGCCAGATCGAGGACATCACGGCCCAGGCCGGCGACGTTATCGTTGAATTGCCGGATGAGCGGATCGAGATTTTCCGGCCGGGCTGGGATAGCCCGGACATGGAACGCCAGACCCACACTGTGCGTGAAGCCATCGAGGCGTTGTCCTATGATTTTTTGGCGCAGACGCATTGCGGCTGGGAGAATAATGATGGCGCCTACGGCGATTTTACCTTCGACGTAACGGAGGGCAGCATCATGCTCGACTATAATGAGCGCTATACCGCCTCCGAAAACTATTCCCATGAATTTTGAGGAGGCGGCAATGGCACATCCTTACCATCATGCTTTGTCCTCTGCAAAAAAATGGGGCGGGACGGCAGAAGATTTTTTACTGCTGCATTCTTGGTTCGATGAGAGCAAGATGATCTCACCAGATTTTCGGCATCGGGCACTTCGCCATCATGCCGAAGGCATCTTCATGGCGGAGAGATTTTTCGGCCAAGTGATGACGATCTCCACGGGGCGTATTGTGCCTGTACGCCTGATCGGCGAACAGCATGTCAGTGAAGATCTCGGCTTCATACCGGGCTTCGCGGATTGGATCAAAGCGATCCGGCCCGAACCCTGGATGGGCCGGACCATGGCGCTGCATAGACTGCTTGATCCTTTTGAAGTCGATGTTGCCTGAGCATCGAAGTTTAACATTCATCTTCCTCAACACAGAACCCGGCCCCGTGCCGGGTTTTGCATTTCTGGAGGCCAACATGGCGGATTATTTTTCACCGACCGTGATACCGGAGATCATCCCGAACGCGGACATGACGAAGCTGGAGTTGTTGTTACTCTCGCATATGTTCGATGCGGAGCCGGACGGCGACGGAACCTATTTCCATTCCTGGCAAGGGCCGTTGGATCTGATCTGGGTTGATTGCGCCGAACTCACCGCTGCGCTGGATGCGGCCCGCGGCAGCAACAGCCAAGTGTATTTCTATGTGGAGGAAAAACTCAAAAATGTTACCTCGGATGATATCACCGTTGAACTGGATATGAGCGGCGTGTCGTGGGAGGTGATTTTCCAGGACATCGTGCGGCGCTCCGCCAAACTGCGTTATACCACCGTGACGACGGCGTTCACCTGTTCAAAAATGCGCGCCGATGGTTTTGGCGGCATGGCGTTGTTCATCACCGCCGATGCCATCAAAGGCTGCTCGACCATGGAGTTTCTGTCGGACTGTCTTGCCGATATCGCCGGGCAGGAGGGCGGGTAGCAGGATCCCAGGAGAATCCAGGAAGAACCACGACCAATGCGGATGGGCCGGACCCGGCAGCGGGGCGGCCCATTTTGCGTGGGCGATTACAGCAACATCGTTTTCACGCCCAGTGCCGCGCCGGCCTCGCCGAGGCGGCGGTCAAGCGTGCATAGCGTGGCGCCGTGATCCGCGCAGATGGCGAGATGCAAAGCATCGCCCGCGCGCAAGCCCAGCGTGTATTGATCCGAGAAGCGGGCGGCGGTGCGGAATTGCGGCCCGCTGACCGGCAGG
>DAIDJU010000076.1 GCA_027451225.1 Acidocella sp.
GCAAACAGGCCAACGATGCCTGTTTTTGGCTTGGGGACTCGTTCGCCGCAGAAGCCAATCTAGCGATTTCCGCGATCGATAAACGTGGAGTTCTCTGGCCCCGGTTTCGGGCCTGAGAGTGAGAGTTGAGCTGGATTTTCAGGACAGGTTCTAGTCCGGAGGAGAGGCTTCCGGCGCCTGTCATGGAGAATTGTCATGGATATCAATGCGTCTGCCGCTGTCGCGGTTGTGGGGGAGAGCGTTGGCCGGGCTGGGTCGGCGGGTTTTAAAGTCGATGTCAGCCGGGGTGAGCGGCTGGGGCGGGTGTCGTCGGAATGGTTTTCGCGGCCCGACGATGAGCGGTTTTTGTCTCTGCCGGAGTTGTATGAGGCGGTACGCGCCCGTGCGGACCGGGCCGAGGCGCGGACGGTGGAGAGCTGGGCGATCCGGGTGGAGGCGCGGCGGGATGATGGGGAGCGGTTGGCGTTGATCGTGCCGGGCCAGAGCCAGCCAGTGGCGCCGACGCATTGGAGTTTTGGACAGCTTTGCGGGCTGGTGGGGGCACCGGCCGGGTATCTGCGCGAGTTGCCCGCGCCGCTGGCGGGGATCAATCTGCAGCATGGGCTGCTCAACCACCGCGCCGAGTTGGTGAAGACGCTGGAGACCGACGATGGGCGGGTGGAGCTGCGCGCCGTCACGGGGCCGGATTATGGACGCATCTGGGACCATGAGTTGGTTTCGGCGGTGATGCGCATCGCAGGCAACGGCACGGGCGATACTGCTTGGAAAGTGCCGGGCGTGCTGGATTGGGCGACCATGACGCACAACCCGAATGTGGATGTGACGAAGGAGACGACCACGCTTTATGCCAGCGACCGGGATGTGTTTCTGTTCCTGGTCGACGATACGCACCCGATCGAGGCGGGACGGCTGCCGAATGGCGAGCCCGATCTGTATTTTCGTGGGTTCTATTGCTGGAACAGTGAGGTTGGTTCGAAGACCTTGGGCATCGCCTCGTTCTACCTGCGCGCCGTGTGCGCCAACCGCAACATCTGGGGTGCGGAGGATTTTCAGGAGATCAGCATCCGGCACAGTAAATTCGCTACCCAGCGCTTTGCCCATGAAGCGGCGCCCGCGCTGCGGCGTTTCGCCAACTCCTCGCCGGCGCCGTTCGTGGCGGGGATCAAGGCAGCGCGTGAACAGATTGTGGCGCGCCAGGATGACGAGCGCGAGAGTTTTCTGCGCAAGCGCGGCTTCAGCAAGGGCGAGACGGCGAAGATTATTGCCACGGTGCTGGAAGAAGAAGGTCATCCGCCCGAGAGCGTGTTTGATTTCGTGCAGGGCATCACCGCGCTGGCGCGCTCGCGCCCGCACCAGGATGCCCGGCTGGAGTTGGAGGGTAAGGCGAAGCTGCTGTTGGAACGGGTCGCGTGACGGTCTGATCGTCTGATCTTCGGAGCGCCGTTTTGCCGTTGGTGTTCGTTCCGCCGTGGACCGGTTCTGGTCCACGGCTTTTTTTGTGCGGGCACGGCCAGGGGCGTGTCGCGGTTAAGAGGCAGAGGGCGGCGGAAAAATTTGTGACGGGTTACAGGCCAGGAGAGTGGCTCCAGGCCGCCCGTCATGGAGTTTTTCCCATGGGTAAAACTGTTCAGAAAATTACGCTCAGCGCCTCCCGCGATATTCCGTTCGATCGGCTTGTGCTGTCACAATCCAATGTCCGGCGGGTGAAGGCCGGTGTCTCGATTGAGGAGCTGGCGGCGGATATCGCCCGGCGCACGCTACTGCAAAGCATCACTGTGCGGCCAGTGCTGGATGAGGCGGGCGCGGAGACCGGTATGTTCGAAATCCCTGCCGGCGGGCGCCGCTACCGCGCGCTGGAATTGCTGGTGCGGCAAAAGCGCCTCGCCAAGACCGCGCCGATCCCGTGCGTTGTGCGCACCGAAGGCATTGCCGAGGAGGATTCTCTGGCGGAGAATGTGCAGCGGGCACCGCTGCATCCGCTGGATCAGTTCCGGGCATTTCAGGCGCTGCGCGAGAAGGGGCAAAGCGAGGAGGAGATCGCGGCGGTGTTTTTTGTCGCGGTCTCGGTGGTGAAGCAGCGGTTGCGCCTCGCCGCCGTGTCGCCCCGGCTGCTGGAGGGCTATGCCGAAGACGAGATGAACCTCGACCAGCTGATGGCCTTCTCGGTCAGCCCGGACCATGAGCGCCAGGAGCAGGTGTGGGAGGCGGTGCAACGCTCTTATAATAAGGAACCCTATCAGATTCGCCGGATGCTGACCGAAGGCGCGGTGCGCGCCTCCGACAAGCGGGCGCAATATGCGGGCGAGGATTATATCGCTGCGGGCGGTTCGATCATGCGCGATCTGTTCCAGCAGGATGATGGCGGCTGGTTGCACGATGCCGGGCTGCTGGCGCGGGTGGTGGCGGAGAAGCTTGAGTGCGATGCTGATGCGATCCGCGCAGAGGGCTGGAAATGGGTCGAGCGGGCTCCCGAGTTCCCGTATGGCCACAGCTACGGCCTGCGGCGCATTCCGGGCACGCGCCGCCCGCTGACCGACGAAGAAATCGCCCAGGTCGAGGCGTTACGGGCCGAGGCCGAGCAACTCGAGGAGGAAGCCGCCGCGGCGGACGAGGTCTCCGATGATGCCGATGGCCGCCTCGCGGAAATCGAGGCGGAAACTGACGCGCTGACCCAGCGCCCGCCTGTTTATGACCCTGCCGAAATGGCCATGGCGGGGGTATTTGTCAGCATCGACGGCAATGGCGCGCTGCGGGTGGAACGCGGCTATGTTCGCCCCGAGGATGAGCCGATGGTGGTTGAGGAAGCCGATGAGGTGGATTTGGCGGGCGAGAGCGGCGTGCAGGGGCAGGACGCCTACAACGCTGCCGATGGCAGCGATCCCGGCCGCGTGGATTCCAGAGTCATCGCCGCCCACATTGGCGGCGGGGCAGAACCTGAGGCCGAGCCCGAAGAGGAAGATGGGCTGAAACCACTGCCCGACCGGCTGCTGACGGAGTTGACGGCCTATCGCACGTTGGCGCTGCGCGAAGCGCTGGGCCATGAGCCCGGCATTGCCTACCTCGCCCTGCTGCACGCGCTGTGCCTACGGCTCTTTTACCGCTACGGTGCTGAATCTTGCCTGGAGATTGAGGCGAAGAGTGTGATGTTCGGCGCCCAGGCGCCGGGCTTGGCTGATACGCCGTTGGCCGCGCGGGTCGATGCGCGGCACGAGGCTTGGGCGGCACAATTGCCCGAAGATTGTGCTGAACTTTGGGATGCTCTCGCCAATCTCGACACGGATAGCCGCGAGGTCTTGTTTGCGCATTGCGTGGCGCTGACGCTGAACGCCACGCATGACGCCTATAACCGGCGGCCCCGGTCGCTGGCGCATGCAGGGCGGCTGGCTGAGACGATGTCGCTCAATCTGGTGGCTGCCGGGTGGGCGCCGACGGCGGAGAATTATCTCGGCCGGGTGACGAAGGCCCGTATCCTC
>DAIDJU010000077.1 GCA_027451225.1 Acidocella sp.
TTATCGTCCAGTGCATCACCAGCCCGGTGACGGCGAGGCCCAGCACGGTGGAGCCGACCAGCCCGGCGATGATCGGCAGCCAATCCTGCCGCAGCAGCCCGGCCTCGGCGATGATGCCCACCCCGGCGGGCACGAAGAGCAACCCGAGATTGGCGATCAGCCCCTCCGCCAAGCTCTCCAACGGCTTGGGGATGCCCCGCTCCGGGTCGCCCCGCAGCCGCCAGCCGAGAATGGCGGCAAGCAGGAACATCCCGATCACGGGGCCGGGAATGGGCAGTTTGAGAGCCTCCCGGATCAGCTCACCCACGAGCTGGCACAGGATGAGAACAAGAAAAGCGAAGGGCATGGCACAACCGATTATTGCGGCGCGAGGGTGGAAAACCCGCGCATCTTACGTTCCACACGCAGATATGCGATGTTCCGGGCATCGGTAACCACTCTCAAGGCAAATTATTGTTGCGTGGCGGGGAAAAGTAACAGGTGGATTATTTTGCGGCGATGAAGAGCTTCACCCGCGCGGTGGAGCTGGGCAGCTTCTCGAAAGCCGCCGAGGAGAGCGGGATGAAGGTCTCCACCGTCTCGCGCTATATCGGCGCGTTGGAGGCCGATCTCGGCGCCACGTTGTTCAACCGCACCACGCGGCGGCTGCACCTGACCGAGGCGGGCCGGACCTTCTACGACCGCGCCGCCCAGATTCTCGCCGACCTGGAGGACGCGCGTAACGCCACCTCCTCGCTCAACGCCCAGCCGCGCGGGCTGCTGCGCATCAACATTCCCGGCGCGTTCGGGCGGCTGCACATCATGCCGCATATGAAGGACTTCCTGGCGCAACACCCCGAGATCCGGCTGGACGCGACGCTGACGGACGCCACGGTGGATGTCATCGCCACGGGCACGGATGTCGCCATCCGCATCGGCACGCTGGCCGAATCCTCGCTGATCGCGCGGCGGCTCGCCCCGCATACCCGCCTGCTGGTGGCCAGCCCCGGCTATCTGGCCACCTACCCGGCGCTGGAGGAACCCGAGGATCTGCGCGGCCATGAATGCCTGGCCTTCGCCCTGCAACCCACCAACTCCTGGTATTACCGCCCCCGGCAAGGGGGGGAGATGGCGGAGATGTCCGTCAACGGGCATCTGCGCGCCAATGATTCCGACACGCTGCACCAGGCGGCGCTGAACGGCCTCGGCATCGCCCTGCTGCCAACCTGGCTGGTGGGGCCGGATCTGCGCGCCGGAAAGCTGCGCGCGGTGCTGACAGGCTGGGACTGGTTCATCGCCCCCGGGCCGGAGCGGGCGATCTGGGCGGTGTATCCGCCCAAAAAGGTGGTGCCGCCCAAGACCAAGGTGTTCATCAACTTCATCGCTGAGCGCTTCGGCACCCCGCCCTACTGGGAGCCCTCTTAAGCCAGATCAGCTTTTACGAGGCTGTCGCGCGTGATGTCGGCCACGTTGCGCGCGCCGGTAAGCGCCATAGCCACGCGCATCTCCTTGGCGAAGATATCGAGCAAATTGGCCACACCCGCCTGCCCCGCCGTGGCCAGCGCGTAGATATAGGCGCGGCCCAGCATCACGCCATGCGCGCCCAAAGCGAGCATGCGCACCACGTCCAACCCCGAGCGGATGCCGGAATCCACCAGCACCGTGAGGTCATTGCCCACGGCATCGGCAATGCCCGGCAAGGCGCGGGCGGTGGAGAGCGCGCCATCGAGCTGGCGGCCGCCATGGTTGGAGACGACGATGCCATCCGCGCCAAAGCGCACCGCCTCGCGCGCGTCCTCGGGGTCGAGGATGCCCTTCAGCACCATCTTGCCCTTCCAGAACTCGCGAATCCATTGCAGATCCTTCCAGCTAATAGACGGGTCGAAATTCGCGCCGATCCAGCCCATGTAATCGGCCAGCCCGGTGGGGTTGCCGCGATAAGCGGAGATATTGCCGAGATCGTGCGGGCGGCCGAACAACCCGACATCGAACGCCCAGCCGGGCCTGCCCATGGCCTGCAAGATGCGCCGCAACGGCGCGTTGGGGCCGGAGAGGCCTGAGTGACTATCGCGGTAACGGGCACCCGGCACCGGCATGTCCACGGTAAAGACCAGCGTGTCGATCCCCGCCGCCACGGCCCGCTCCAGCGCGTGGCGCATAAAGCCACGGTCCTTGAGCACGTAGAGCTGGAACCAGATCGGCTTGTCCACCGCGCTCTGCACCTCCTCGATGGGACAGACCGACATGGTGGAGAGCGTGTAGGGGATACCGGCATCGGTGGCGGCGCTGGCGGCCTGAACCTCGCCACGGCGGGCATACATGCCGCTCAACCCCACCGGGGCCAGGGCCACCGGCATGGCCCATTGGCGGCCCAGCAAGTCGGTTTCAAGGCTCAGCGCGGCGACATCCTTCAGCACGCGCTGACGCAGCGCTATCTTTGAAAGATCGGCGGTGTTGCGGCCCAGCGTGGTCTCCGTACCGGCCCCGCCGTCGATATAGTCGAAGAGGAAGCGGGGCAGCTTCCGGCGGGCGCCTTCCCTGTAATCCGACGGTGCGGAAATGATCATTTTATCATCCTATTGGGCATGATTGCCAGGAACAGGGATATAAAGCCCCTCACATTATGCCGTTAATGAATTATTTGACTAATCTTAAGTCGATTTTGGAATAACCATCCCCCCTGCCCCGGCCTCGCGCAGCAAGGCCAGCCAAGCGCTGGCGGCGTGGGAGAGATAGCCGCCCTTGCGCCAGATCATCGCCAGATTCCATTCCGCGCCCGGCTCCTCCAGCAACACGGCGCGCAGTTGCGGATGCGCCCGCTGTTCGGCGATGAGCCTGGGGAGCAAAGCGATACCCAACCCGGCGGCGGCCAGCTCGGTGATGAAGTCGATCTGGCTGCTTTGCGCGACGACCATGGGCTCGAACCCATGCCGGCGGCAGCTTTCCAGGATGACCTTGTTGAGAGCGAAGCCTTCCTCGAACAGGATGAAGGGCTGGGCGCGCAGCGCGTCCATGCCAATGGCCTTCCGCCCCGCAAGCTCATGCCCGGCGGGCAGCAGCGCCACCAGCGGCTCGCGCCGGACTTCCTGCCACGAAAACACCTCCGGCGCTGGCAGCAGCGAGGCGGCAAGGTCGATCTCGCCCGAGAGCAGCAGCTCCTCCAACTTGGCCGCGCCGTGTTCGACAAGCCGGATGGCCACGCCCGGATAGCGCGTGCGGTAGAGTGCGAAGAGCGGCGCAAACAGCGTGCCGCTGCCCACAGGCGGCAACCCCAGCCGCAATGTGCCGCGCTTAAGGCCGCGCAACTCCTCCAACTCAGCGGCCAGATCGTCACGCTCGGCCAGCAGGCGCGTGGCGCGGGCATAGACAACCTCGCCCGCCGCGGTCAGGCGCGGCGGATGCAGGGCGCGGTCAAGCAGCGGAAAGCCGATCTCGGCCTCCAACTGCCTGACAGCCTTGCTCACCGTGGATTGCGTGGCGAAGACCGTCTTGGCGGCGCGGGCGAAACCGCCTTGCCTTACGACCTCCACAAAAGCACGAAGCGTGCGAAACTCCATATGCTCTCCATAGCAGAATTCAGCGCTTCAACCGAAGCCGCGGACCAGCGCCGTTACCTCTGGCATCATTTCCAACTCGATACACTCATCTTCCCGTTCCTTTTCCGAGGAGCGGGAAATAATCCCGCCTATTGCCCCGGCTTGCCGCGAAAGCGGCTGAATTCTGAGATGAACAAAGACGTTTCATCGGAATTATTGTATTTCCGCGTTGCCATCAGCAGCGGGGTGATCGCCCCCTCATCCGATATCCTGGCGTATTTGACATCATCCCGCCGCAACGCACTGACTGATTTTGGCACGATGGTTGTGCCCATGCCCGTTGCAACCAAGCCAATGGCCGTTTGCAACCCATTTGCATCGATGGTTTGCGACAACGACAAGCCGTGCATTCTGAACAGGGAGAGCACCTGATCCGCAAAACTCGGCCGTGGTGCCGCCGGGTAGATGATCAGGCGTTTCTGCGATAACGCCTTCAAGGTTATGACACCCTGCCCTTTATCATCCGAGGAAGGCAGCGCCGCCACGAGCGGCTCTTCGTGAATCAAGGTGTTGACGATGCCATCCTGCTGTATCGGCAACCGACCAAAACCGACATCGATCCGCCCCACCTGCAAGGACTGCACCTGCTGCACGGACGTAAGTTCGGACAGCACGACATCAATATCTGCGTATTTCTGCATGAACAGGTGAATGAATTTAGGAATATCCCCGTATAAAACAGACGGAACGAACCCCACCCTCACACTCGGCTTCTTCTCCTCGCCTATCTGTTTTGTCGCACGGCTGATTTCATCGATTTGCGAGAGCAGCTGTATGGCTTTGTCATAGAAAAAGCTGCCGGCGCGCGTCAGGCGCAAAGGACGTTTGGAACGATCCACCAGCAGAACCCCAAGTTCTTCCTCCAACTGCTGAATTTGCCGGGTGAGAGGCGGCTGCGCGATATGCAGCAACTCCGCAGCACGGCTGAAATTCAGCGTGCTTCCCAGAGCCTCGAAATAACGTAGCTGCCGTAATTCCATATCTGTCTCGCTATATTCTTACTTGGGACGGTTCATCATCTTGCGCGGCCTGATTGGCTTATACAATGCATTCCTTCGTTTTGAGAATAAATGCCCAGCACAATATACCACAAAAGTATATCGACCTACGAAAGCGGTATTGGACGGCATCGGCACATGATGGGACAACCCTGACCGACAAACTTCGCGTCAAACTGTAAGGCGGTTTCATGAGTTCTCAGGAAGTGATTAAGCAAGCTGCTGACGCGCTGTTTGGCGCGGCTGCGAGCGGCGTGCCGGTGGCCCCGGTGCGCACGCTGCTGGCTGACGGCGATGTTGAGGCCGCCTACGCGGTGCAGGCGCTCAACACGCAGCGTGCGCTGGATGCCGGGCGGCGTCTGGTTGGGCGCAAGATCGGCCTGACCTCGCTTGCCGTGCAGAAGCAGCTCGGCGTGGACCAGCCCGATTACGGCATGCTGTTCGCCGACATGGCGCGCGGCGATGCCGAGGAGATCGCG
>DAIDJU010000078.1 GCA_027451225.1 Acidocella sp.
GAATAACCAGTTTGCGCGGCGCCAAGAGCGTGGATGTGCTGGCCGTGCTGCGCGACTGGGTGGGGCATGAGCGCGCCATGCGGCTGGATAAGGACCTGCCCGCCGAGCTGCGGCTGAAGCGGGGGACGGTGCGCATCGATTACAGCGGCCCGGTGCCCGTGGCCTCGGCCCGCGCGCATGTGTTTTATGGCACGGATGCCACGCCCAGGCTGGCTGGCGGCAAGGTGCCGTTGCAACTGGCGCTGCTCTCGCCCGCCGGGCGGCCCATCGCCGTTACCGCGGACCTTGCCGGGTTCTGGCGCGGCGGCTGGGCGGATGCGCGCAAGGACATGCGCGGGCGCTACCCCAAGCATGACTGGCCGGAGACGCCGTGGACCGAATAGGGCCGGTGCCGCTCCGGCGTCAGCCGAATTTCGAGAGCTTGCCGAAATGCTTTGCCAGCAGATAGTAAACTGTTACGCGGTTGCGGGTATGGTCGGCCTTCATGATCTGGGCCACTTCGGCCAGGGCCGCGTCCAGCTCCGGCTCTGGATTGGTCAGTTCCAGCTTTTTCTTCAGGAAATGGCTCTTCACCGTCTCCAGCTCCTTCTGGTCGGAAAAGGCGACCAGGGAAGAATCACGGTGCTGTAGCGCAATCCCGCAATGATGAATGATGCCGGCAATCACCTTGTCATCCGCTTGAGGCTCGTATTTTTTGACGTCCGCCGCCCAATCCGTAGACATGAAATATCTCCCGGTGCTGTAGTTGGTTGATCGAGGCTTTCACGCCAGACCCATCGCCAATAGCCAACGGAAGAGATTCAGTCCGGCTGGATGCAGCCTAGACGAGATGCGGAGCCAAAGCAAAAAAAACGCATGGCCTTTGAGGTCTGAGCCAGCATTCCCTGGGCGGCTGCGCTTGCAGCGCCGGACGGGAAATTGGAGCGGGTAGCGGGAATCGAACCCGCGCATCGAGCTTGGGAAGCTAGCAGGCTACCATTACATCATACCCGCCCGTTGGGGCGTACATATCCCGAGAGCATTGACCGCGCAAGCCGGGGGAGGTACGCCTTTTGACACCTCGTGATTTGTCCGGCCGGATTGCGGCGAGGCTGGCAGCCGCCAGAAGCAAAACAAGCGCGCTAAAGAGGCTAAGGCGCGACCGCGCCCCAAATCTCCCGTGGCTGGACGTTTTTTTGGATAGGCCACGATTATGTCCGACACGCCGAAGACCCGTCTCGCCACTGACCTCATCCATGCCGGGCGCATCCGCACCAATCTCGAGGAAAACGCCGAGGCTTTGTTCCTCACCTCCGGCTTCACCTATGAGAGCGCCGAGATGGCGGAGGCCGTGTTCGAAAACAAACTCCCCCATTTCCAGTACTCGCGCTTCGCCAACCCCACGGTGACGATGCTGGAGCAGAAGCTGGCGAAGATCGAGGGGGCGGATGTCTGCCGCGCCACCGCCACGGGCATGGCGGCGGTCTCTTCGGCGCTGCTGTGCGGCATCAAGGCCGGGCAGCGCGTGGTGGCGGCCCGCGCTTTGTTCGGCTCTTGCCACTGGATCGTCAGCACCCTGCTGCCGCAATACGGCGTCGAGACCGTGTTCGTGGAAGGCGCCGATCTGAACGAGTGGAAGGAAGCCCTGAGCAAGCCGACCGCTTTGGTGCTGCTGGAAACCCCTTCCAACCCGATGCTCGACATCGTGGATCTGCGCGCCGTCTCCGCCCTGGCGCATGCGGCCGGGGCGATTGTGGTGGTGGATAATGTGTTCGCCACCCCGCTGCTGCAAAAGCCGCTGGAGCTGGGCGCCGACGTGGTGGTGTATTCCGCCACCAAGCATATGGACGGCCAGGGCCGCGTGCTCGGCGGCGCCGTGCTGGGGAACAAGCAGTGGATGGAGGAGGTGTTCCAACCCTTCTTCCGCAATACCGGCCCGTCCATGTCGCCGTTCAATGCCTGGGTGATCCTGAAGGGGCTGGAGACGCTGCATCTGCGCGTCACCGCGCAGTCCCAGTCCGCCGAGGCGATCGCCAAGTTCCTGGAAAGCTCGCCGAAGATCGAGCGCGCGCTCTACCCCACCTTGGCCTCGCACCCGCAGCGCGAGCTGGCGATGTCCCAGATGTCCGGCGGCGGCACGCTGGTGGCGTTCGAGGTGAAGGGCGGCAAGGAGGCGGCGTTCCGCGTGATGGACGCCTTCCGCATCATCACCATCTCCAACAATCTGGGCGACACCAAGTCCCTCGCCACGCATCCGGCGACCACCACGCATATGCGCATCGGGGCCGAGGAGCGCGCCAAGCTGGGGATCACCGATGGCTGCATCCGCCTCTCCGTGGGGCTTGAGGATACCCAGGACCTGATCGAGGATCTGGCCCAGGCGCTGGAAAAAGCCTGAACCGCACCAAAGCGCCCCGCATCGTGGCGGGGCACTTTTCGACTTCAGGTTGTAAATATACCTAAATAAGCGTTTTCTGTGCGAAAATTCTTCTTTAGGTTGTAGTCATGAGACGCTGGGCGCGGATGGATGGCTTGCGGGGCGTGCTGGCGGTTTACGTCATGCTTGGCCACGCCTTGCCGCTGACCAGCCTGCCCGGCTGGGCCACCGCGCCCTTCCGGCATGGCGAGGCGGCGGTGGATCTGTTCTTCGCCCTTAGCGGGCTGGTGATCGCCAATTCCCTCGAACATTTCGGCGGACGGTTCGCGCCCTTCATGGCCGCGCGGGCATGGCGGCTGCTGCCGGTGTATTTTTTGACGCTCGCCGCCAGCATCGGGCTGACCGCGCTGGGCGATCCGCTCGCCGCCCTGCCCTGGGTGGAGGTAGAGGCGCGGAACATCATGGAAGCGGCACTGCCGCGGCCATTCCTGGCGCATCTACTGGCGCATCTCACGCTCGCGCAGGGGCTGATCCCGCAAAGCGCCCTGCCCTATGCCTATGTCACGCTGCTGGGCCCGGCCTGGAGCCTGTCCACGGAGTGGCAGTTCTATGGGCTGATCGGGCTCGTCGCCCCGCGCCGGTTGGGGGGCTTCGCCCTGGCGATGCTGGCATTGGGGGCCGCGTATCGCGCCTTGCCGCTGGGGGCGGAATTCAGCCGTGCCTTTCTGCCGGATGCAGCACCCTTCTTCGCGCTGGGGCTGGCCAGCGCCGCGGCGCTACGGGGAGGTGGAACGCGGGTTTTCTGGATTTGCCTGGCGGGAGCCTGCGCCCTGGCGCTGCCGGGCGGGGGGGGCAAAGCCTTCACCCCGCTGGCCTGGGGGCTGGCGATGCTGGCGCAACGCCAAGCCTGGGGGGCTGTGCTGGATAGCCGGATGGCGCAATATCTGGGGGCCATCTCCTATCCGCTTTATCTGGTGAACGAGCCGGTGCAGCGCGGCTTGGCCCTGCTGCTCGGGCCTTGGGTGCGGGGGGATTCCGTCTATTTCACCGCTGCCTTCCTGCCCCTGAGCCTGACTTTCAGCCTTGGGCTGGCGGCCTTGCTCCACCATGCCGTGGAGCGCCCATTCATGCGGCGGCAAAATATCCGCCTACCGCGCATAGAGATTGCCGCCGCCGCCCTGGAGTGAGACGAAGAGGCATGGCGTTGCGATTGCACGGGGGTTTGACATGCGGCTGAAGGACAAACGGGTTTTCATCACCGGGGCGGGTAGCGGCATTGGCCGCGCCACGGCGGAGAAATGCGCGGCCGAGGGGGCGGCGGTAATCTGCGCCGACCTGCATGCCGAGCGCGCGGAAGAGACTGTCGCGGTGATCCGCCAAGCGGGCGGGCGGGCTGTGGCGGTAATCGGCAACCTCACCCATGAAGCCGCGTGCGAAGCGATGTTCGCGGAAGGGGCGGCCGCATTCGGGGGTATCAATGTGCTGTTCAACAATGCGGGCATCTGCGCGCCGGGCGATGACGGGCCGGTGGAAACCCCGCTCGCCGTGTGGGACGCGACCATCGCGGCCAACCTCACCTCGGTGTTTCTCTGCTGCAAGGCCGGGATTCCGTATCTGCTGAAATCGGGCAGCGGCGTGATCATCAACAACGCCTCCATCGTGGCGCTGGTCGGTTCGGCTTTTCCGCAGATCGCCTATACGGCGGCCAAGGGCGGCGTGCTGGCCATGACGCGCGAGATCGCCATCATGTACGCGCGCAAGAAGCTGCGGGCGGTGGCCATCTGCCCTGGCCCCACGGCCACGCCGTTGGTGCAGGCCTTTCTGGCCGATGAGGAAGCCTGGAAGCTGCGCCGGCGCTACCTGCCGATGGGCCGCCTCGCCCAGCCTTCGGAGATCGCCAATCTTGTCGCCTTCCTGGCCTCGGACGAAGCGAGCTTCATTACCGGCTCGGCCTATACCATCGATGGCGGGCTGACGTCGGCCTATGTGATCGACGATTCGATTCAGCCTTGATGGGGCGGGCCTAGCGCATCGCGCGCCTTGTGGCGCAAATTGATGACAGCGGCGGAGAGCGTCTCCGCCAGCTGGGAGAGGATGCGGACTTCCTCCGGGCTGAAGGCGTCCTCTTCCAGCGCGTAGATCATCAGGGCGCCGAATACCTCGCCGAATTCCTCCTTCAATGGCAGCGCGATGCTGGCCGCGTAGCCGCGCTTCAACGCCTCCTCCCGCCAGACCGCCATGCGCGCCGACGCGCTGGTGCTGTTGTTGATCTGGATCCGCCCCTCCCGAATAGCTGTGCCAGTGGGGCCGAGGCCGGTTTCCTCAGCGGACCAGGTAATGTTGGTGGCTTCCAGATATCCGCTCTCATACCCCGTATAGGCCACGGCATGGACGCTCTTTTCAGCATCGTTCTCGGCCAGGCCGATCCAGGCCATGCAGTAGCCGCCCAGGCCCACCACAACCTCGCAGACGCGCTCATACAAATCGGCCAGTTTCGCCGCGCCGTCGATCTCGACCCGCGCCTGTTTCAGCATCATCACGGCCCGGTCGTAGCGGGGCATCTGCTCTTTGGAAGGTGACATGGGGGGGCTTCTTGTAAGCGGGTGAAGTTAAACCACGTTCAAGCGCCTCGAAGGATAATTCAGCCGCAGAAACCCCACAACAAAACAATTATTTCTTTACAAAAACATCATCGCCGCGGGCAGCAGGGCTTTCCTGCCTTTCCATGCTAACCATGTCTTAGCCTTCCAACATCACGAGGAATTGATGCCGGCGATCTGCCGTGACTGCGACGCCGAGGTGGGAAACGCCAGCCAATGCCCGCGTTGCGGGTCGGTGCGTATCCTGCGCCACCCCGAGCTCTTCCGGCACGCCATCGGCCATGTGGATTGCGATGCTTTCTTCGCCACCGTGGAAAAGCGCGACAGGCCGGAACTGCTGGATGTGCCGCTGATTGTCGGCGGCGGGGTGAGGGGCGTGGTCAGCACGTGCTGCTATATCGCGCGGCTTTCCGGTGTGCGTTCGGCCATGCCGATGTTCAAGGCCCGCCAGCTCTGCCCCAGCGCCGTGGTGCTGAAGCCGGATATCGCGAAATATGCCGCCGTCTCGCGCCAGGTGCGGGCGATGCTGGAGGCGCTGACGCCGCTTGTGCAGATGCAATCCATCGACGAGGCGGTGCTGGACCTCTCGGGCACCGAGACCCTGCATGGCGCGCCGCCCGCCGTGGTGCTCAGCCGCTTCGCCCGGCAGGTGGAAAAGGAGCTGGGGATTACCGTGTCCATCGGGTTGGCGCCCAACCGGCTGCTGGCCAAGCTGGCCGTGGAACGGGGCAAGCCGAGGGGGTTCTTCGTGTTCGGGGCCGAGGCCGCCGCCGTGCTGGCGCCGGAGCCAGTGGGGATTCTGCCCGGCGTGGGGCCGGTGCAGGTCAAACGGCTGGCGGCGATGGGCATCTCCCGGGTGGGGCAGCTTGCGGCGCTGGATACGCGGCAGGCCGCGGCGCTGGGGGAGGATGGCCCGATATTGGCGGCGCGGGCGCAGGGGGTGGATAACCGGCCCGTCCGCACCGAGCGGGAGAGCAAATCCATCAGCGCGGAGACCACCTTCACCACCGATCTGACCGCGCTGGCGGCGCTGGAGGACGAGCTGTGGCCGCTCTGCGAGAAGCTGGGGCGGCGGTTGCGGCGGGAGGATCAGGCCGCCGCCGGGATCGTGCTGAAGCTGAAAACGGCGGGCTTCGCCTTGCGTACCCGCAGCCAGCGCCTGCCTAACCCCACGCAACTGCCCGAGACGATCTTTGAAGCGGCACTCCCCCTGTTGAAGCGCGAGGCCGACGGCACCAAGTTCCGATTGATCGGCATTGGCGCCAGCCCGCTGGCGGACGCCGCGATGGCGGACAAAGGCGACCTCGCCGATACGCAAACACCGCGCCGCCTGGCCCGGCAAAGCGCCATCGACGCACTGCGCGCCAAGTTCGGCGAAGGTGCTGTGCAAAGGGGGCGAGGCTTGCGGAAATCATGACCAGATGACTAGAGTATCGCTATGAGCGAAATAGTCGCAATTGACCGTACCCAATTCCGTGAAGCCATGGCCCGCCTTGGCGCCGCGGTGAATATCGTCACCACCAAGGGCCCCGAGGGCGATGCCGGAATCACCGTGTCCGCCGTGTGCAGCGTTACCGACGATCCTGCCACCGTGATCGTCTGCATCAACCGCAGCAGCCGCCAGCACGATATTTTCAAAGCCGCCGGGGTGCTGTGCGTGAATATCCTGACGGATGAGGACGAGGAGCTTTCGCCCATCTTCGCGGGCAAGGACAATCTGCCCATGGCCGAGCGCTTCGCCCGCGCAAGCTGGACCCGCCTCGTCACCGGCGCGCCCGTGCTGGAGAGCGCTGCCGCCAGCCTGGACTGCAAGGTGGAACAGAGCATGGAGGTCGGCACCCATACCGTGTTTTTCTGCGCGGTGCAGGCCATCCGCCTGGGCAGCAGCACCTCCGGCCTCGTGTATCACGGCCGGGCGTATCACCACCTTCACCGCCAGCCGGGCTAAGAGACCGTTTCAGCAGTCTCTAGCCGCTACTTAAGAGCCGTCTCCGCTTCCAACCCCAGCATTTGCGCCAGCCGCTCCAGGCGGCGCAGCACGGCCTCGCCCGCGAACACGCCATTGGCGCCGGCGAGGCTGAGCGTCAGCCGCTCGGGCGAGAGGGAGAGCGACGTACCCGCCAGCAGATGCGGCGTGCCGGCCGAAAGCGTGTAGGCAAGGCGCAGCGCGATGCCCAATGTCTCCGCCCGGCGGGTGGCGTGCATGTCCAGCAGCGTGCGGGCCGGGGAGAGAAAGGCAGCGTCCGGCAGGGCCTCGTAACGCAGCGCGATGGTCAGGGCCAGGAAGGCGCGGGCGTGATGGTCCAGCCCGATTCCGCCCTGGCGCAGCACGCGCATGAAGGCCTGCTCGGCGCGGTATTCGGGGTGCTCGTGGCTGCCGATGTCGGAGAGCCAGCAAGCGGCCTCGCGCAACCGGGTCTGCGACGGGGTTTCCACCGTGAAGAGCGGCGCGGTCCAGTTAAGCAGCGCGGGGGGGAGGTTGGCGTCGCGGATGATGCCGCGGGCAAGGTCTCGCCCGGCGGCGAGCAGCGGGTCCTCGGCGCGGATATGCGCGGGCAGCATGCGGGTGAACCAGCCCTCGCGCAGGCCATTGGCCGAGAACACCACACGCGCCGCCCCCGTGGCGCGCAGCAGGCGGCGAAGGATGACGGCGGCGAAGGGCAGATCCTCGATGCGTCGGCGCGGCACGCCGGGCATGCGCTCGATCAGCTTGCGCCCGGCCTCGCTGACCACGCCGGCGAGGTCGCGGGCTTCCTCGCGGCCGATGGTGTAGTGGTGCACCATGTTCAGCGGGTAGCCCGTCTGCGCGATATGGATGCGCGCGAGGGCGCGGAAAGCGCCACCGGAAACGTAGAGATCCTTGCCCGCCGCCTCATTGGCGAAGGACACGGCCTCCAGTTCGGAGCTGACGATGGCGCGGGCCTTGACCAGATCCTCGCCCGAGCGGTCAGCCAGGCGGATGACGCCCACCGGCAGCGTGACCGCCTGCCCCACCTTGCCCGCCTCCAGCCGGATCAGCTCCAGCGAGCCGCCGCCGAGATCGGCGAGGATGCCATCGGCCGCGGGGATACCGCAGAGCACGCCCTCGGCGGAGAGTTCGGCCTCCTGCTCGCCGGAGAGGATCTTGATCTGCATCTCCGGGTTAAGACGCATCATCTTGTGCACGAATTCGGCGCCGTTCTCGGCATCGCGCACGGCGGAGGTGGCCAGCACATCCAACGGCGTTGCCCCCATGGCGCGGGCGATGGAGGCGTAGCGGTGCAGCACCGTCTCGGCCTGGGCCATGGCGGCATCGTCCAGCCGCCCGGTCTTGGTCATGCCGCGCGCCAGGCGCAGCACCGCCTTCTCGTTGAAGATCTGTACGGGGTTGCGCGCCTCGCCCTCGTAAATGACGAGGCGGACGGAGTTGGAGCCAAGATCGACGACAGCGCGGCGCAGGACCTGCTGGGCCGGAGAGGAGATCATCTGATCCATGGTTTACTCTCCACCGGAGAAATGTGCGGCCATAGATAATTTTCCGTGAAAGTATCTACCCACCATTCTAGGCCAAAACCAAATGCATTGTCAGGGCGTCGTCGCCATCGGCGTAATAGCCCTTGCGGCGGCCCGCCTGGGTGAAGCCGAATTTGGCGTAAAGCGCCTGGGCCGGGGCGTTTTTGGCGGCGACTTCCAGGTGCAGCACTTTCACCGCATAAGCGGAGATCAACTCCAACCCGGCGCGCATCAGCTCCTGGCCAATACCCTGGCGCGGGGTGGTGACGCCGATGGTGATGATCTCGGCTTCATCCAGCACGATGCGCAGGAGCAGAAAGCCGCCGCGCTCGTCGATGAGACCGAAAACGCCCGGCATGCCGAGCAGGGAGACGAAGCTGGCTTCATCCCATGGCTCGTGCGGGAAGGCCTGGGCGTGCATCGCCGCCAGGGCTGCCGCGTGAGGCAGGTCGGCGCGGATCATACCGGGGCCGGACGCAGCCCGGCGGCGGGGAGTTTGGCTTCGGGCGGGTCCACGTAAAGCGGCTGGGCGGGGGCTGGCGCGCGGCCAGCGGCAAGCTGAGCCATACCGGCTTTGGCCACCCAAACGGGGTCGATGGATTTGGCGTTGGTCAACAGCACCTCCGCCCCGCGTGCGGCGAGGCGGGAGGCGGCGTCATTCGCGGCGTCGCCCGCCAGAGCCACCAAGCCGGAGGGCAGCGGCAAATCTTCATCAGCGAAGGCTTCCGCCGCGCCATCCCGCAACAGGAAGATGCGGCCACGGCGGGCGCGGACCGCCACCCAGAGCGGATGATGCAGCTGCGGAAACGGGACGTGATAAGCCTCGGCCACGCCGATGCCCCAGAGCGGCAACCCGGCGGCGGCGGCATAGCCCTGGGCCAGGGCAATGGAGGTGCGCAGCCCCGTGAAGCTGCCCGGCCCGATGGTGACGGCGATATTGGTGATGCCGCCGTCCCTCACCGCCGCTTCCAGCAGCATCGGCAGGGTCTCGATCAGCCCAGGGCGCAGCGGCGCGAAAACCTTGTGCCGCACGGCGCCGTCCGCGCCGATAACAGCCAGCCCGGCATGGGTGCCGGACGCGTCGATCGCCAGCCAGCTCACGCGAACTGCGCCGCCTCGTCGAAGCTCAGCCGGGGTAGGCGCGGCGGCTGAGGCTCATCCGTGGGGCGGCCGAGATTGAGCAGGAAATTGGACTTCCAGCTGCTCTGGAAGAAAAAGGCGCGGTCCAGCTTGGCACGGTCGAAGCCGGACATCGGGCCACAGGCGAAACCCAGCGCCTGCGCCGCCTGCATGAAGTACGCGCCCTGTAGCGTGGAATTGCGGAAGGCGGTTTCCTCGGCGAGGTCCGGGTTGGCGGAGAACCAGCCCTTCACATCGGCGGTGGGGAAAAGCTGCGGAAGCTTGAGGTAGAAATGCGGGTCGTAGGCGATGACCACCGTGAGCGGGGCGGCCATCACCTTCTCGACATTGCCCAGGCTGAGCGAGGCTTTCAGCCGCTCCTTACCCTCCGGGCTGCGGACGAAGAGAAACCGGGCCGGCGAGGAATTGGCCGAGGTCGGTCCCAGCTTCGCCAGCTCGTAGATGGCTTTCAGATCGTCGTCGGTGACGGGGGCGTCGGCAAACGCCCAATGTGTCCGCGCGTTGCGGAACAGCTCGTCGAGCGCCGCATCGTCCAATGCCATCTCCACCTCCTGCAAGCTTGGAGACTGTTTCAGACGCCGCGCCGGTGCGCTGTATAGGGGGATTTTTGAGCACCGGAGCGCAGAAAATCCCCCTAGGCGGCCGCCGGAGTGGCGTCTGGAATAGTCTCTCAGGCCGCCTGTGTAACCGAGACCACCTCGGGAATATAGTGCTTCAGCATGTTCTCGATGCCATGCTTGAGCGTGGCGGTGGAGGAGGGGCAACCCGCGCAGGAGCCCTGCATCTTCAGGCTGACCACGCCATCGCGGAAGCCGCGGAAGATGATGTCCCCGCCATCGCCCGCCACGGCGGGGCGGATGCGCGTATCCAGTAGCTCCTTGATCTGCGCCACGACCTCGGCATCGGCGGGGTCGACGTCCTCGGCCTCCAGGGTCACGTTCTCACGCAGGATGGGGCGGTTGCTGACCAGATGGTCCATGAGCAGCCCGAGCACCTGAGGCTTCAGCACCTGCCAGTCGGTGTCGGCGGTCTTGGTCACGGTCACGAAATCCCCGCCCAGGAACACACGGGCGACGCCGGGCAGGCCGAACACCGCCTCGGCCAGCGGGGAGATCAGCGCCGCATCGGCATCGGCGAAATCGGCGGTCTTGTCGCCCAGGATCTCCCGGCCCGGCAGGAATTTCAGCGTCGCCGGGTTCGGCGTACCCTCGGTCTCGATAAACATGGTGGCTCCCCACAAAAGCGGACAAGAACAGTCCTGATAGCCCACCTAAATTGGCTGTTTTTACCGGCGTGACAAGAGGCCCCCCGCGCCGCTTGCGGGGTGAGGGCGGCTCGGGCAAGCTCGGGGCATGTTGCCAACCTTGTTTCTGAGCCACGGCTCGCCCATGACCGCCGTGGAGGATACCCCGGCGCATCGCTTTCTGCGCTCTCTGGGTGGTCTCGTGCCCCGGCCGAAGGCCATTCTCGTCGCCTCCGCGCATTGGGAAACCTCGATTCCGGCCGTGAACACCCCGGCGCGGAACAGCACGATCCATGATTTCTACGGCTTCCCCCGCCCGCTTTACGAGCTGCGCTACGATGCGCCCGCCTCGCCCTGGTTGGCGCAGCGCACGGCGGAGCTGGTGCAGGCGGCGGGGCTGCCCTGCGCGGCTGACCCGGCACGCGGGCTGGACCATGGCGCCTGGGTGCCGCTGCTGCTGGCCTACCCCGAGACGGATATTCCCGTGGTGCAGCTTTCCGTGCAGACCGAGCTTGGCGCGGCGCATCATCTGCGGCTTGGCGCGGCGCTGGCCCCGCTGCGTGAAGAGGGCGTGCTGATCATCGGCAGCGGCAGCTATACGCATGATCTGCGCCGGTTCCGCGGCGCGCGGGTGTTCGACGCGCCGGAAACCAAGGATGTGACGGAGTTCTCCGACTGGATGAACGAGAAGATCCTGGCCGGGGATCTGGCGGCGCTGGCGAATTACCGCAAGCTCGCCCCCCACGCACAGGACGAACACCCCACGGATGAGCATCTGCTGCCGCTGCATGTGGCGATTGGCGCGGCGGGACCGGCGCCAAAGGCCGAGCTGCTGCACCGCTCGGTGGAGTTCGGCTTCCTGCGGATGGATTCCTACCTCTTCAACTGACCAGCGCGTGCAGGCGGTGGTTGAGCCCTGCCAGCGCCGCCTGGGCGTCCTTATAGATGCCGAAGAGCTGGGTGTAGAAGTCGTGCGCCGTGGCGCCGGGCGTGGTGGTGTCCAGCAGGCGCACGCAGCGGGCCACGGCGTCTTCCGGCCCGGAGAACACCCCGGCGCCGATGCCCGCCACCATGGCGGAGCCGAAGGAGGCGTCCGCCGCCTCGGTGCGCTCCACGGTAAGGCCGGTGGCGTCGGCGATGATCTGCCGCCAGCAGGCGCTGCGCGCCCCCCCGCCCATGAGCCGGATGCGCCCAAAGGCGAGGCCAAGCCCTTGTGCCGCCTGGAGCAGATCGCGGATGGAGAAGGCCAGGCCTTCGTACAGGGCGCGGGCGAAGTCCGGCTTGCCGTGGGAGATGGTGAGGCCGATGAAGTCGGCGCGCAGCAGCGGGTCCCAGTAAGGGGCGCGCTCGCCTTGCAGATAGGGGTGGAAGAGCAGCCCCCTGGCCCCGCGCGGCGCGGTTTCGGCCAGGGCGTCCATGCCCTCGAACCCGTCCTCGGTGAACATCAGGTCCCGCAGCCAGCGATGCGCCGAGGCGCAGGAATTGGTGCCGGTGGCAGTGTAGTACATGCCCGGCATGATGTGCGGGTAGCAGGAGATGGGCGGATTTACGCTCGGCCCCTGTGTGGCGAGGTATAGCACCCCCGCCGTGGCCAGCTTTACGCCGCCAATGCCCGGCGTGGTGGCGCCGACGCCGAAGAACTCCACCGTGGTATCGTTGGAGCCGCAAACCACCGGCGTGCCCACGGCCAGCCCGGTGCGGGCTGCGGCGTCGGGCGTGACCGTGCCGACCACCGCCTCGGCGGGTTTGACCGGGGGGAGCAGGGCTTCATCCAGCCCGATCAGGGCGCATAGCTCGGGGGACCAGCTCTTGGTGGCGTTGTCGGCCAGCAGGGCGCCGATGGCGTCGGAGAAATCCGTCTCCCAGCCGCCGGTGAGGCGCGAGCGCAGATAATCCTTGGCCAGATACAGGCGCTTGGCCTTGGCCATCACCTCCGGCTCATGCTCCTGGAGCCAGGCCAGCATGGCGAGCGTCCAGGTCGGGTTCACCCGGTTGAGCGAGGTGGCGATGATCTTCTCGCCCGCCCGCTCATGCAAAGCGGCGGCCTGGGCGGCGGCGCGCTGGTCGTTCCACATGATGGCCGGGCGGAGGACGTTGTCATCGGCGTCGGTAAGCACCGGGATATGCGCGCCAGCGGAGACGCCGATGCCCGCGATGGCGCTGGCGGGGATGGCGGCGGCCGCAAGCGCCTTGGGCACGGCGGCGCAGAGAGCGGTGAACCATTCCTCGGGGTCCTGCTCCGACCAGCCGAACTGCCGCACCAAGGTTGTAACCGGATGGCTGGCCTCGCCCAGGATATGCCCGGCATCGTCGATAATCGTGGCTTTGAGGCTGCCGGCCCCGAGATCTATGCCGAGAAGGTAGTTTGCCAATGTTTTTGCCCTGGAATCCAATGCTGGGCGAGACTAGCATCCGCCCCATGCCCGACACCATACAGCTAGACTCCGCGCTGCGCGGCGCACAGATGCCGCTGGCGCGGATTCCGATCATCGATATTTCCGCCCTGCGCGGCGGGCCTGGAAAGGCGGAGATGGTGGCGCAGATCAGCCGCGCCTGCCGGGAGATCGGGTTCTTCTACGCCGTGAACCATGGCGTGAAGGAAGAGACGATCGCGCGGGTCTATGCCGAGGCGAAGCGCTTCTTCGCCCTGCCCGAAGCCGAGAAGGAGATGGTGGCGATTGAGAAATCCTCCTGCCATCGCGGCTGGTTCCGCATGGGGGGCGAGAATCTGGACCCAGCCAAGCAGGCGGAAGGCGATCTGAAAGAAGGCTACAAGGTCGGGCGCGATCTGCCGTTGGACCATCCGCGCGTGCTGGCGGGCGTGCCGTTGCATGGGCCGAACCAGTGGCCCGATTTCCGCCCCGGCTGGCGGGAGGTGATGCAGGGCTATTACGACGAGATGGTGGAGCTTGGGCGGCGCATGATCGGGGCATTCGCCCTGGCGCTGGGGCTGGAGGAAGATTTCTTCGCCCCCTGGCTGGGCATCACCATGACCACGCTCGGCCCGCTGCACTACCCGCCGCAGAAAGGGCGGATCACCGAGGCGCAGCTTGGCGCAGGCGCGCACACCGATTACGGCTGCCTGACCCTGCTGCACCAGGATATGTCGGGCGGGTTGCAGGTGAGGCGGCGGGATGGCGTGTGGATCGACGCGCCGCCGGTGCCCGGCAGCTATGTGGTGAATATCGGCGATATGATGGAACGCTGGACCAATGGCGTGTTCCAGTCCAACCAGCATCGGGTGATCAATCTCTCGGGCGGGGAACGGTACTCCCTGCCCTTCTTCTTCGACCCCGATTTCTACGCGCCGGTGGAGTGCCTGCCCACCTGTCTGGCCCCTGGCGAGACGCCGAAATACCAGCCGACCACGGCCGGACAGCATCTACTGGACATGATCAACGCCTCATTCGGCTACCACCGGGCGAAGGCCTAGCCGCTTCGGCGCAAGGCTTCGCGCACTGCCTCGGGCGTGGAGACCGGCAGGGAACACACGCCGCCACGGCAGATGAAGGCGGCGGGCTGGCCGGATGTTTTGCCATAGGCCGGATGGCCGGGGGGCAGGTCGGACACGGCGTGCAGCACGACCACGGCTGGGTCCGCCGCCGCGAGCGCGGCCTGGGCCAGTTCGGCCGCATGGCCGGTGATGACCACGCAGGCTGTGTTTTCCAGCAAATCAGCCGCCGCCAGCAGCACCGGAGAGCCGGTCAGGCGGCCTGGATCGTCGCCCGCGAAGGCGCGCAGCAGCGCCTCGGCCTTGGCGCGGTATTCGGCCTCGCCGGTAAGGGCGTGCAGCAGGGCGTAGTTTTCGGCCATTAGACCGATGCCTGAGGGGGCGGGGCCGTCCTGCACATTGCGGGCGCGGGGGGCAAAGCTTTGCCCGGCATCGGCGGACATGAAGAACGCCCCCGTGCCATCGCCAAAGCGATGCTCGGCGACGGTGAGCAGGCGCTGGGCCGTGGCGAGGTAATCGGGCTTGGCCGTGGCCTGATAGAGCGCCAGGGCGGCGCGGAGCATGGCGGCCTGATCTTCCAGCAGTCCCGGCGCGGAGATTTTGCCGTGGCGGAAGGCGTGGGCGATGCTGCCCTCGGGCTCCGCGAGCTTGGTGAGGATGGCGGCGAATACGTCCTCGGCCAGTGTCAGCCAGCCCGGCTCGGCGAAAACCGCGCTGGCGCGGGCCAGGACGGCGATGGTCAGGGCGTTCCAGTCGGCCAGGATTTTATCGTCCCGGCCAGGGCGGATGCGTGTTGCGCGCCGGGCCAGCAGTTTGGCGCGCAGGGGAGCGAGGCGGTCCTCCTCGCCGAAGGACGTGCGGCGTTCGAGGATGGTCTTGCCTTCCCAATTACCGCCCTCAGGTGCCGGGTAGTGATTAAAAAAATAAACAGAATCAGGCCCCAGGAGTTCAATCAGCTCGGCACGGGTCCAGACGTAGAATTTGCCTTCCTCGCCCTCGGAATCCGCGTCCTCGGCGGCGGCGAAGGCGCCTTCGGCCCGCATGTCCCGCGTCAGCCAGCCCACCGTCTCCCGTGCCCGGGCGGCGTAGAGCGGGTTGGGCGTGCGCGCATGGGCCAGGGCCAGCAGGTCCAGGATCAGGGCGTTGTCGTAGAGCATCTTCTCGAAATGCGGGATCAGCCAGGCATCATCGGTGGCGTAGCGGGCATAGCCGCCGCCGAGATGGTCGTAGATGCCGCCCTGGGAGATGCGCTCCAGCAGCAGTTCCACCGCCTGGGCGGCGCGGGCATCGCCGGTGCGGAAGCTCTCCTGCCAGAGGAAGCGGAAAATGGGGATGTTGGGGAATTTCGGCGCATGGCCGATGCCGCCGAGCTGCCAGTCCATGGCGCGGAGATAGGCGGTGCGGACATTATCCAGCGTGGCCGGGCCGGGCGGATCGCCGGGCTTCGGCGCGGATTGCGCCGCCAGGGCGCGTTGCAGGGCGGAGACGGATTTGCCGATGCGCTCGCGGTCGGTCTCCCAGGCATTGGCCAGGGCGGTGAGGATCTGGCGGAAACTCGGCCGGCCGAAGCGCGGCGTGGGCGGGAAATAAGTGCCGCCCCAGAAGGGCTCGCCTTGCGGGGTGAGCACCATGGTCAGCGGCCAGCCGCCTTGCTCGCCCATGGCGTGCAGAGCGGACATGAAGATCTGGTCGATATCCGGGCGTTCCTCGCGGTCCAGCTTGATGTTGATGAAGTGGCTGTTCATCAGCGCCGCTGTTTCCGGGTTCTCGAAGCTCTCATGCGCCATCACATGGCACCAATGGCAGGCGGCATAGCCGATGGAGAGCAGGATCGGGCGGTTGAGCTGGGCGGCCAGCGCCAGCGTTTCGGGCGACCAAAGCTGCCAATGCACAGGGTTATCCTTGTGCTGCAGCAGATAGGGCGAGGAGGCCTCGCCCAGCATGTTCCGCATTTTGCCTGCTCCCCAGTTCGGGGCTTAGATAGGCGCAAACCACAAGGAGCAACAGGCTTGGGTACAAGGCATGACGACGATCCGGCGCTTTATTTCTCCACGCATGTGTTCGTGTGCGGAAACCGGCGGCCGGAGGGGCACCCGCGCGGGTGCTGCGCCAGCAAGGGCAGCGAGAAGATCCGCGACTACATGAAGGTGCGGGTGAAGGAGCTGGGGATAGAGGGCGTGCGGGTGAATCAGGCCGGGTGCCTGGACCGCTGCGAGCTTGGCCCCTGCGCCGTGCTGTACCCCGAGGGGGTGTGGTACAAGCTGGATTCGTTCGAGGCCGTGGATGAGGTGCTGGAAAAGCACATCCAGGCCGGAGGGCGGGTGAAGGAGCGGATGCTCCCCTGAAAAGACCAAGGGCGGCACCGGAGTGCCGCCCTTGCTGTTTTGGCTTAGTACTCTTCGTCGGCCACGTAGGAGCCGATGCGGTGCACCA
This sequence comes from Acidocella sp., assembly GCA_027451225.1. GTDB lineage: Bacteria > Pseudomonadota > Alphaproteobacteria > Acetobacterales > Acetobacteraceae > Acidocella. The sequence goes on from DAIDJU010000078.1 coordinate 16,716, forward strand.
GATCCGGGTTACGCTTGGCCAGGATGACGCCGTAAACCAGCGCGCACACGAACAGACCAATGGCCAGCTTGGGATACAGGCTGAACGGATAGGGCTGACCGGGCTCAACCAGGCCCCAGAGCGGGAACAGCATCAGGCCCGTGCCGACCACCGGTACGATGAGATGGCGGAAGGCGCTGAAATCCTCGCGGTGATAGCGGAACATGTAGATCGGCAGCGCGAGGTTGGTGAGCAGATAGGTCACCACGACCGGGATGGTGCCCAGGGTGCCGGTATCGCCGAACAGGGTCACCGGGTCGATGTCGTAGATGTAGCCAAACACCAGCACGATGGCGAGCGCGGCCAGGATGTACACCCACATGGCGGCATGCGGGGTCTTATGCTGCGGGTGGATCTTGCCGAAGAACGGCGGCAGCAGACCCTCGCGCGAGGAGCTGAACAGAATGCGCGCCTGCGCGTTCGTCAGACCGATGAGCGAGGAGAAAATGCTGGTGACACCGGCCAGATAGGCGATGAGCAGCAGGCCCGCGGCGGAAGCCTTGAACGCGTCGACAAACGGGATGGAGGACGAGGTGATCGCCTGCAGATTGTTGTGGAACGCGGTCTCCGTGGCGAAGGCCAGGAACATGTAGAGAATGCCGATAGAGAGAGTACCAATCACCAGCGCGCGGGGAACGTTGCGGCGCGGGTTGGTGGTTTCCTCAGCCAGCATCGCCGAGTTTTCCCAGCCGATGAAGAGGTAGATGGCCAGCGGGAAGCCAAGGCCAATGCCCTTCCAGCCGCCGGTGACGCTGGAAAGCAGCAGCGGGGCCATGGAGATATCGTGCCGATTGACCACGAGCATGATCACGGCGCCGATGAGCAGCAGGCCCAGCTCGAAATAGAAGAAAATCGCCGCCCAGGTGGTGGAGAGGCTGATGCCGCGCGACACCAGAACGCCAACGATGACGGTGACGGCAACGCTGAGAACCTGCCAGGGGATGTTGACGCCCAGGAAAATCTGCAGCGTGCTGGCGGCCCAGCCGCCGGAGATGACCACCACGGAGGCCGCGGCGATACAGTAACCGGTGACAACGAAGAGCGAGGCGGCGGCACCCGCGGACGGCCCGAAGCCCATGCCGATGAAGGTCACGAACGAACCGGTGCTCGGGCGGTACTTGGAGAATTCCGCCAGCGTGTTCGTGAGGAAGAGCACAACCACCATCGCGGTGAGGATGGTGAGCGGCGCACCAACGCCGGCACCCGAGGCGATGAGGCCAAAACCAAAGAAGAAGCTCATGGCCGGCGCAATATTGGCCAGCGTGGCGGCGACAATTTGAGAGAGGCCGAGGCTATCCCTCTGGAGACGTTCCCCGCTCCGGGTGATTGCAGTCATGTTTTAACCCTTCAGGTTTTATACTTTTTTGTCTGGTGGCATGATGCTGATGAATATTATCAACAGCCGAGATGCTGTCCATAAGGCAAACAAGCAGCATAATGCAATGCCCTCGTCTATGCACGATGGATTTTGCCTGCCCTGAAGTAATTTTGTGCGCCGCAGCAGAGTTTTTTTCAGGCTTCCGCGATCAGCCTGCCGCTCTCCTGCATGCCAAGCGCCTGGAGAGATTGAAGCGCGGCACTCAACCCCCTGTTGAATTGTTGCGCCCGCTTATTAGCGCTGAACGAGCGCTTGGCAAACCGGGCCAGAGCGCCGCGCAGGGCCTCAGCCAGCCCGGCGGCATCCTCCTCCTGGACCTGCCGGAGCTGTTCCGCGGCCGTCATCAGGTTGGAGGCACCGAGGCGGCTCACGGTTTCGCCGATCTTGGCGAAAGTGGGAGAGGCCTCCTTGAGCGCCCATTCCACGGCGGTAGCGGCTTCCGAGATTTCATTCGGTTTGCCGGTCAGCATCAGATCATCGAGGTCGTGCAGCCTGCTGCCAAGGGTCTCGACCAGTTCCAGGCCGCGGGTTAGCAGGTCGGAGATCGGCGAGGCGTCCAGCTGAATATCCAGAGGGCGGAATTGGCCGGTGATGCTCATTTGCTCGTTGCCTTCAACACGGTGGCCATTGCCTGCGCCAGATCCTCCGGCGCGACATTATAATTGCCTGAGGCCAGGGTATTGCGGATACGTGCGACCATCGCCTGGTCCACCCCGTCCGACTGTTGTGCGGCGGAAAACAGCTTGGTGGTGGTCTGCGCGGCGTCGCTCAATGTCACGGCCTCGGTTTGCGGCGCGGCCTCGGCCGTCCTGTCCTGCTTGGCGCTCATGGGTGTGTTTGAAGAGTCATTCGTGACAGCCGAAGACGGCAGCGCCGACAAAGCGGGGATGGTGTTGGTCATGCCACTAATGCCCCTTCAGATATTGTAGCCATGTCACGATCCAGAATCGCCAACGCTGCCTCGAAATCATCGAGCGCTGATACGCAGTTCTCCGTATTGGCTTGGAGCAGCGTAAAACGCAAGGCGGAGTAGATGGTCATAAGCGCCTCGCCCAGCTTGCTGCCGCCACCGGTATCAAGGATGCCGCTCATCAAATTCAAGAGCTCATCCGCCCGCGCGACCATAATGGCTTTGGTTGCCATGTCCCCGGCCTCGATAGCGGTCCTGGCCCGGCGGCCATACAGGCGGAGCCCGCGCCAGCCCTGACGCAGCCAGCCTATATCCGCCTTACCATCGAACATCGACGCCCGGTATTCGTTGATCATATCCATGGTCTAGTTCCCGGCTAACCGCTCGAAGCGGACGAGCTCTTGAAGACGTTGAGGTAGGTCTGGATGATAGACGCCGAACTCGCCTTGGTTTCAGCCGCTGTGTACTCTGTTTTTAAACGCTGCAACGCCGCCGAGCTCGCCTTGGTCTGCTGTTTTATCTGGGTGTCGAGCGAGGTGACGATTGCGTTGAGGGACGTTGTCTGCGCTGAGATGAAACCGGTGACTGTTTTGGTTCCCCCGGAAGACGAAACATCAGAACCACCAATGGCGCCAACAGAAACCGTATGGAGCTTTTGATACAAAGAGCCGACCAACTTCTCGACGGCTGTTGGGTTCTTTGCATACTCGCTGGCGAAGCTTGAGGAGTTAAAGCTGATCGACCCTGAGTTGCCGATGGACATGCCAATTGCCCCCGCGCTCACGCCGCTGGCAACAAGGCCGCTCACCGATGTCATCAACTCGCTTCTCAACTCCGTGGCCGAGAAATTTCCCAGCAAAAGACCAGCAGAGGCGGAGCCGCTCGCGGAACTGGCGGCGGTATATTTGGTTGCTGCGGTGAGCACCGAGATCGCGGCATTCAGGCTCGTGGCCACACTTTGCACGGAGGAGGAAAGATTGCTCGGGGAGGAGCTGACCGACAGAGAGGTTGAGCCAGACCCGGCCAAGGTGATGGTGACACCGGAGATGGCGCTGGTGAGGGTATTGGAGGCGCTGATGATAGGTACGCCATTGAGCGTGAAGGATGCATCCTGTGCTGTTTGTGCCAGGGTTTCGCCCGCATTAACGGAGCTGGAGCTTGGATTGAAAGCGAATTGCGCAAGAGCGCCGGTGCCCGACACCGTGAACGCCGCCGAAGTACCGGTGCCACTGCTTTCCAGCACCAGGCGCGCACCCGCCGAAGTACCGATGACGTTCGCCTTCACCCCGCCAGCTTGTTTGTTGATGGCGGCGGCGACGTCATTCAGCGTCAGACTGCCGGAGCCGATGGAGACAGTCTCACTTTTGCCGCTGCCCATCTTGAAGACCATGGCCCCCGTGCCACCGGACAGCGTGGCATTTCCGGAGCCCAGCAGTGACGAATAAACCTCCTGCCCTTTGGCCAGCTTGATATTGGTAAGATTATAGGTGGCCGACGAAGCGGAATTATCGGCTGTCAGCGTGGCGGCTGATTTGTTCGAGCTATTGGCCGATTTGTTGTTGATGGAGCTTATGTCTTTGATGCTCGAAAGTGCATCGGAGAGGCTGGAGACGACGCCGCTGATGCTCCCCCATGCCGAAATCTGAGCTTTTTCGCTCGAAACCTGCGTTTCCATCTTGGTGATCGGCGCCGCCAGCATCGTCTCGTAGGAGCTGATTTCGCTGGAAATCGCCGACGAAGTAAGCGAACTGATTGACGACGTCATACATCACCTATGTGGAAGACAGGGTGGAAAGGCCGGAGCTTGACGCTCCGGCCTCACGTTTTGGTTTACGGCAGCAGCGAGGTGTAGGACTGCTGCAGCTGGGTGGAAGCCTTGAGCGCCGCAACGCCAGCCTGCGCCTGGATCTGCGACTGGGTCAGCTGGGTGCTGACAGCCGGGATGTTGGCGTCCTGCACCACGCCCAGGGCGGTGGTGAGGTTGGAGCTGGTGGTGTTCATGTTGTTGATGTTGGCGGTGAGGCTCTGCTGCACGGCGCCGAGCGTGCCGCCCTGGTTGTTCAGGGTCGCCAGCGCGTACTTCACCACGTTGATCGCCGCGTTGGCGCCGCTGGTGCTGGAGACGTTGATGTCGCCCAGATCGGCGAGGTTCGAAGTGGCCTTGACGCCGATAGCCGAACCACCGCTGACGGAGAACGCCGCGGAGGACTGCAACTGCACCTGGCCCTGGATGACCGCAGAAGCCGTGCCGGCCTTGATCACCTGAGCGCCGGACAGGGCGGCACCGGTAGAGTCCACCGCAGCCAGCGAACCGGAGCTGGCACCGGTGATGTTGATATTCTCGCCAGCCGACTGCTTCAGCACCAAGTTGCCGTTCTTGTCGAGCGAGGCGCTGATGCCGCTGGTCGAGGACTGGCTATTGATCTCGGAAACCACACCAGCCGCCGAGGACGCGGTGATGGTCTGCTTGCTGCCGATCGTGGTGGCGCCGCTGCTCGCCGCCTGAATGCTGAAGCTATACTGACCGTTAGTACCAGCGGTCAGCTTGAAGGTGGCCTGGGTAGAGGCCTGGGCCTGCACGCCAGCCTGGCTGGAAAGATTATTGATGGTCGAAGCCAGGGACGCGGCGGATTCACCGGCCTTGGACGTTACTTTCTCGGTCTGGCCGTTAGCGCCGGTGATGGTGGCCGTACCCGCCGTGTAAGCGCCAAGCGTGGAGGCAGGCGCACCCAGCGTAACGGCGGCGCTGCCCGTCTCGCCATTCTTGGCCGTGCCATTGGTGCCGGTATAGCTGGTGGTGTTGGCCGAGGAGTGCCACATGCCAATGGCGCTGGAATTGGTGTTGGCGATGGAGAGGCTCATCGTCTGCCCCTCATTCGCGCCGACCTGGAACTGCACGCCTTGGAAAGAGCCGTCGAGCAGGTTGATGTTGTTGAACTGGGTCTGCTTGGCGATGGTGGAGACCTGGCTGGTCAGCTGGCTGGCCAGGGTCTGTAGAGACTGCGACTCAGCCGCGGTCTGGGTGCCGTTGGCGGCCTGCACGGAGATGGAGTTGAGCTGCTGCACAACGCTGATCTGCTGGGTGATGGCGCCCTGCGCCGTCTGCAGCAGGGAGACGCCCTGGTTGGCGTTGGACACAGCCTGGGTCAAGCCGTTCAGCTGCGAGGTGAAGCCCTGGGCAGTGATGTAGCCGGCCGGATTGTTGGACGGAGAATTGATGGACAGACCGCTGGAGAGCTGGGTTTCAAGGTTGTTGTTGGTCGAGGTGGTGTTGGAGAGGGAGTTCAGCGCCGACAGAGCGCCGGTGTTGGTCATAATGGAACCTACGGCCGACATGATGTTCTCCTTGAGTTGAGGTTGCCGTACCCCTTAATTCGCGTTTGGCGCTTAAACTTTTCCAACAATCTCAACTTTAAATTTTAGAACGCAAAAAATTCCGCCTGCATCACTGCAACTGCACCACCGGCCCCTGCGCGGTAACTTCGGCGGAGAAGCGCCGGCCGGAGGACGGATTGGTCAGCAAAATCGTGTCCCCAATGCGTCCGGCCTGCTGCGCCACGGCGTTGACCGAAAGTAGCACGCCACCGCTGATGACCTGCACCGTGACGGTCTGCCCGGCCTTGATGACGAGCGGGGCCTGGACTGTGTCCTGGGTAATGACCATGCCTGCGGCCAGGGACATCATCGCGCTGGCCCCCACGAGTTGAGCGGGGTCCGCGTAGATTTGCCGGCCGGCAAAGAGCTGCACCGGCTCACGCCGCACAATCAGATCGCCCGCCGCCAGGGTTTGCCCAGCCGCCACCGGATGCGCCGTGACCACCACAGCCTCGCTCTGCGCCACGGTGACGGAGACATAGAGTGTCCAGCCAGGAGCCGGGCAATGCACTGCCGCCTGCTCGTAAGGCGCCACGCCGCTGATGCTCACCGCGAGCGGGGCGGTGCAGGCCTGCATGTATTTCGCCCCGTTCACCGGCCCCAGGCTGAGCGTCGCGTCGGGCGGCACAACCATCTGGGCGGCTTGGCGTACTGCGGCGTTCACTGCATCCGGGTCCTGCCCGGCCCAGGCCAGCCCAGGCCAGATGGCCAGCAGACAGGCCATGGCGCGGCGCGCCTGGTTTCTCATTCCGCAGCGCTCCGCAGCCCGGCATTGCCGCCGCCAAAATTCACCCAAGGCGGCAGAGCATCTTCACTGGCAGGAAGAGCCAGCGCCGCTTCGCGGGCCTTCGCGCCACGCTTCAGCGTCGCGCTGAGGTCGGTGACGGCGCCGTTCAGCGCCTCTTTCCATGCGGGCAGCCGGTTTTTCAGCCGCACTGCCGCCAGGCTGGACGGGATGTCGAAGCGCTCATCCACCAGCAAATGACATCCCGCCGCCGCCGCCAGCAGCACTGGGTAATGGTCGGCATAAGCCTCCATATTGGCCGGGCGGAGCATGATCTGCGGCCCCAGCTCAACCATGACATGCGCCCAGGCGGCCTCGGTTTCGGGCGGCGTCAGGCGGGCCATGGCGCCAGGATAGGTCTCGCCGGGGCGTTCGACCACGATCCAGGACGCAATCTCCAACGTCGAGGAGACCAATTCCTGGAACCATTGCGGAGTGTTGCCCTCGTCCACCCACAGCACGCGCGGTTTGGTGTTCAGCCCCGTGGCGGGTTGCAGGCTGGACCAGACATGGCGCGACAAGGCCGGACGCCACAGCTCCACGGCTTGGCCGGGACGGCTCAGGCTGCGCAGCTGCGCCACCAGTCCCGGAGAGGTGGCGTAGATGCCGGCAGCTTCGGCCAGCACGGGTTTTACCGCTTCCAGATCCGCGGGCATGGCGGTGTAAACCGCGGTGTAGGCCGGGCTATGCGGAAATGCAGGTATAGCCGGATTTACCCGCACCCAGGCAGCCGGGGCGCGGCGGCCCAGCTCGGCGGCGTTGGGGCGCTCGGGGGCCCAGTCAGCCGAGCAAACGCCATCCCGCCGCAATGTCCGCGCTGTGTTCAGTACCGCTATACCTGGGCCCGGCTCGCCGGTTACCAACAGGTCCAGCAGATCGGCAGGTGTGGCGGGCACCAGCCCGGCGCGGGCTTCATCGGCCAGCAGATCGCCATGCAGCGAAAGCGCCGGATGATGGTACGGATCGGTCCAGGACACCGCCCGCGCGGCCTTCGAGCCATCGCGGAACTGCGCGGCCGCATCGGCCTGCACCGAACCTGCGGGCATGACGAAGGAGATATCGGGCGTCCACACCAGCCGCGCGCCCTGGGCGCGGAGCTGTGCGCCAAGGTCGATCCACAGCGCATCGCCACTTAGGGCCGGGAATTCGCAGGCGGCCAGGGCGGCTGTGCGCGCCAGCAGGCCGGGCGAGGTGAGCGCGCTGGCCTCCTGGTCCACCAGCAGCCAGCCGCCGGGGCCGGGGTCGTCGGCCATATGCCCGGCGCCCAGCCGCGTATCCGCGCCGATGACGATGGGCCCCTGCACCATGGCGAAGGTTTTATTCCCATTCTCCAGCGGCATGAGCGTGCGCGCCGCCACCATCGCCACGCCTGGATCGGCCAGACGTATCCGCAGTTCGGACAGCCAATGCGGCATGGCGGTTTCGGCCCGCACATCCAGCACCGCCACGTGCGGCGTGGTCACCATGGCCAGGGCTTGGCGCAGCGCCTCGGCCTGGGTGAGGTCCGGGGCGGGCGGCACGGCCAGCACCTTGCCCTCCAGCGCCTCGGTCTGGCGGGTGACTTCCGTCAGGTAGTTGTGCAAACCGGGATTCAGCGCCGCACCGGCCAGAATCACCGGCCCGGTGAGCGGCTGGCTGGTGAGTAGCGTGGTGAGCCAGCGGTCGAGCGCCGGGATCTCGCCGCCATCGCACAGCATGATGATGCTGGTGCCCGGATCGGCCACTATGCGCAGGTGATGGAACAGCCCCATATGCTGGCGGTTCTGCACCTCGGCCGGCAGCCCGGCGCGGCGCAGATGCTCCTGTACCGCCGTGGCGGCGCGCGCGCAGAAGATGTCGGCGCGGATAGCGTCGCGCTGGCTCTGCGGGCTGCGGGTGAACAGGGCCTCGGGCAGGCGCTCCACCTTGGCGCCGTCCTCGGCGATGCGGAGCTGGAAATCGAACTCCTCGGCCCCGGCGCGCGCGGGATCGAACCCGCCCAGGCGTTGCACAGCGCGAGCCCCGTACCACACCCAATCGCCCAGATAAGCGGCCTGACGCAGGCGCGTGACATCCCAACCCGGCTTGTGCCGCACCCAATGGCTGGTCTCGCGCGGCACGGTCTCGTCGCAATACAGCATCTCCGCTCCGGTAGCCGCGGCGTGCAAGGCGAAGCGCAGGCAGGCATCGGGGGTGATTGTGTCGCCCGCATTCAGCACGGCGACGTAATCGGCCGCCGCCGCCGCTTGGTTCAGCGCGGCGCAAACGGCATGGGTCATCGCTTCCGGGGCGGCGTCCACGGCGGTCACGCTGCGGCCTTCGAGTTCCAGCGTCTCGGCGGCCAGAATGAGGACGCTGGCGGGCCGCTCCCATTGCGCATCGAGCGCCGCCAGCGTGTCGTTCACCGCATGGGCGCGCCCGCTGGGAGCGGCGACAATCACGGCCAGACGCGGCAATGCGCCAGCGGCTTCCTTCAGGCTTTGCAGCCGGATCCTCGCGCCGTCGTCGCTGCGCTCGGGCGGGCGGAGCGTGGCGACAGCACCACCAGCTTTGGTCTGCCCAACGACCTGGGTGAACGAGCCGCCCATGGCGGGGAAGGCCCGCCCACGGCTGGCGCCGATCTCGGTGAGAAAACCGACCAGATCCTCCGTCTCCTCGGCAAACCCGTCCCAGATCTCGGGCAGGAAATCCCGCGCCTGGATCGCATCCCAGGTGCGGGAGACCAGATCGTCCAGCGGACGGCACAGCCCTTCGCGCGGCAACGGCTCGCTGCGGTTGAGCTGGGTGGTGAGGTAGCCGGCGGCCTCCTTCAGCCCGCGCGCGGGGATCGGCAGGTCCAGCTCCTCGGCGATCCGGTGGAGCTGCTTCGCGGGTTCGCCGAGCAGTTCCTGATAGGTGGTCCAGCTACGCGGCAAATGCCGGGCCAGACGCTCGCCGGAGGTGGCATAGGTCATCCACAGCAGCAGCGCATGGGCGCGGCTCAGCCCGTTCTTGCGCTGCTGGCTGGAGGCGGCGGTCCACGGGTCGCGGAAGATATGCACCACATGCGGCTTATGCCCGGCCTGACGGGCGGCACGCTCATAGGCGGGCAAGGTGCGGCACAGATGCGGGTGCTTAAGCCCCCAGAGCTTGTCCGCCTTGGTGAAGCGGCGGCGGATGATTTCCTCCAGACGCGACCAGAAGGCGCTGAGATCGGCGCGCTCGGTCCATCCCGGCGGCAGGCCGCGCACATCCGTCCAATCCACGCCAAGGCGGGCGAACAATTCCACGTCGTACTGGATCAGCTCCGGGATTTCGTAGAAGCCGAGTGGATTATGCTCATTTGGGTCGGCATCGTTATAAAATTTCACCCCAGCGCGGGTCAGCGCGCCGGAAAGCGCCGAAGTGCCGCTGCGGTAATAGCCGACAATGAAAATCGCATCCGACATGGCGGCGTCCTTAGAGATAGTTGAACAAGCTGAGGCTTTGCACGGTGCCGAAGGTTTTCATCGCGGCCTGCAGAGCGGTCATGGTTTCGCTCAGGCTGGAGATGGCGACCGGCGTATTCACGGCGGTGGCGTTGTCCACGCTGGTTTGCGCTTGGGTGGCCTGGTTGGTGTTGTTGGTGGAAGCTGCGGAAATGGCCTGCAAGGTCACGCCGTTCTGGGCCTGAGCCGTCAGCGTGGCCTGCTGGTACTGTGTCAGCCCCGCAAGGCTCTGATTCAGAATCTGGTTGGTTTGCGCCACTTGCGAGGACGTGCTGTTGGCGTTGGTCAGGGCGCTGTAGATATTCTGCAACAGCGTAAAGGCCGATTGCGGGCGGGCGGGCGAGAGGGTGAAGCTGTCGCCATTCGCCGGGCTGCCGGTGACTTGGTAATCCACCCCCGCAAGCTGAAGCGAAGTCCCGCTGCTGCTGGTGGAGAGCGTGCCGCTGGCGATGGTGCTGCCCCCCTGCGTGGCGGTATAGGTGTTGCCACCGCCAAAGGTGACGGTGATGGCCGAACTGCCCTGCTGAAACGCATTGGCCGTAGCGGCGTTGACCACGCCCTGTTGCAGAATCTGGCCGCTGCCGGTGTTGCTGGTGCTGGCGGAGACGTTGGAAATACCATCGCCACTCAGGCTGGAGACAAATACATCCCCATTGGCGATGGTGCCGGCCGTCTGGCCGGGCGCGATGGTCGCCTGGGAATTCCCGCCATCGCCGAAATAAACGACATCGCCACTGGCATTGGCCTGGAACGGCGCAAGCTGCCCGCGCGAGCCGCCGAACAGATACGTGCCATTGGAGGAGGTGGTGTTGCCAATGCTCAACAATTGTTGAGACGCCGACTTCACCTGCCCGGCCAGGGCATTCATGTTCGCCGCGCTGGTAGTGCCGTTGAGAGCTTGTTCAACAATGCTCTGCACATTGTCGAACAAGGAGGTCATCGAGGTATAGGCGTCGCTCACGCTGCCAAGCTGCGTCTGCACCTGGGCCTGGGTGGTATTGTCGTTATTCAGCTGGTTCACCATGTCCGTTCCCAGCGCGCCGGTTTCGTAGGCGGCGGGGTTCTGGTCCGGTGTCTGCACCGCAAGGCCGGAGGAAATCTGCTGTTGCAGTTGGTTGATCTGCGCTTCCTGCTGGGCAAGCGAGTTGGTGAAGCTGGTAAAAAGCGACAAGTCCATTTTGGCCTCCTTTCAGACCATATGGCAGGGTAAATCTTAGCGTTTGATTACGAAACGTCGCTGACAGCGCGGCACCAGGGCAGATCCTGCGCCGCTTTCAGCTCCGCCACCGCCAACATGCGTCGCCGGGCCTCGCGCAGGCGCTCCGCCAGCTTGCGCCGGTGCAGCTTGAGCCGCGCCAGATCGGCGATAGCCGCCTCCAGTTGCTCCTTGGCGCGAATCTCGGTCGCGGCGATCTGGCTCTCCGCCCCCAGCGCACCGGCGGCAAATTGCCCGGCCCGGCGCGCTTGTGCGGCGCTCACGACCTCACCGCCCTGCCAGCTTGCGGTCAGACGGTCTCGGTACGAGGTCAGCATGCCGCGCTGATATGCGGCTTGCTCCAGGGTTGCAGTCTGGCGGCTTATGGTCTCCAGCACCTTCGCCTCGCGTTGCGCCGCCAGCAGGTCCAGCCTGGCGAGCGTTTCAGGCTTCACCCAGCTTCACCCAGCGCCGCGCGCAGCGCCGCCACGCTCTCGGCCAGTGTTATGCCCGCGTCCTTATCCTGGCGGAGCAGCGCCTCCATGGCCGGGGCGCGCTGGATGGCTTCATCCAGCAGCTTGTCCCGCCCTGGGGCGTAAGCGCCCAGGTCGATGAAATCCTGCTTCTCCTGCTTACGCGCCCAGAGTGCGCGAAAGCGTGAGGCAAGACGCATATGCTCCGGCGGCACCAGCCCCGGCATGGGGCGGGAGAGCGAGGCGGTGATGTCGATGGGTGGGTAGATCGCGGCCTCGACCAAGGCGCGGGAGAGCACGATATGACCATCGAGCACCGAACGCGCCGTGTCGCCCACCGGGTCGCCCACATGGTCGTCGCCTTCCACCAGCACGGTGTAGAGCGCGGTGATGCTCCCCTGCCCTTCCGCGCCGTTGCCCGCACGTTCCACATAGGCGGCGATGGCCCCGAACACCGAGGGCGGATAGCCCTTGGTGGCGGGCGGCTCGCCCACGGCCAGGCCGATCTCGCGCAGCGCCATGGCCAAGCGGGTGAGGCTGTCCACCACCAGCAGCACATGCTTGCCCTGGTCGCGGAAATATTCGGCGATGGCCGCCGCCCGGTAGGCGCCGTGCACGCGGCTCAGGGCGGTGTCGTCCGCCGGGGAGGCCACCACCACGCTGCGTGCGCGGGCATGGCCCAGGTGATCCTCGATGAACTCGCGGATCTCTCGCCCGCGCTCGCCGATCATCGCCACCACCACCACATCGGCCTGGGCGTGGCGGGAGAGCATGCCCATCAGCGTTGTCTTGCCCACGCCCGAACCCGCGAACAGCCCCACGCGCATGCCGCGCCCGAAGGTGGCGAGAGCGTTGATAGCGCGCACCCCCACGTCAAACGGCTGTTCCAGCCGGGCGCGGGTCATGGGGTTCACGCTCACGCCCATCAGTGGCCAGGAATGGGCCAAAACCGGCGGGGGAAGGCCGTCGAGCGGCGCGCCACGGGCGTCCAGCACCCGGCCGAGCAGTTCCGGCCCCACCACAGGGGCATGCGTGCCGCCTTCCACATGCACGCGCGCACCGCGCATCACGCCACGCGCGCCCTGTTCGGGCATCAGCAGCAAACCGCCTTCCTGAAACCCCACGATCTCGGCGGGGAGAGGGGCGGCGTCCTCCATGTCGATAAGACAGCGCGCACCGATGGGGGCGCGGATGCCACTGGCGTGCAGCACCTCGCCGCTGGCGCGCACGATGCGGCCAAAGCGTCTCACCGGGTCCACCGTCAGCGCGGCCCGCACACGCTCGCGCGCCTGGGCGCGGATATTATCCGTGCTAATCACAGCATGGTCTCGGGCAGGCCCAGCGCATTGCGAATGGCGTCCGCCCGCCCCTGTAAGGTAGCGTCCCATTCGATCTTATCGAGCGGATCACCTTCCGGGCTGCTGAGTTCCACCACCGCGCCGCCAGAGGCGATCTTTTCATCCGCGACCAGTTGCACCGTCTGCGATTCAATGAGCGGCTCGATCTGGGCATGGTCTGCGGGGTTGAGCCGCAGTTGCAGGCTCTGGCGCGGACCTCGCTCCGCCGCGGCTTCCTCCAGCAGCGTCGTCACCAGCGTGTACAGCCCCTCGGCATTATTGCCCGCGCCAGCGCCGATAATGTGCCGCGCCAACAGAAAGGCCAACTCCGTGACCAGTCCGGCCAGATCGCTCTCTTTCTTTGCCAGCGGTTCGGACAGCTGAGCCGCAGCGCCTTGCAATGCGGCCGTGGCGAAGGCCAGAGCCTCCTTGAGCGGCGTCATTTCGGCGCGCGCCGCCTGTAACCCGGCCTCGCGTGCTTCGGCCTCGGCCATCTCTCGCAATTTGGCGACTTCCTGGCGCACGCGCCGGGAAATCTCCGCTTCCTGCGCCGCCAGATCGGCGGTATCCTGCGCCAGCACTGTTTGCACGAACGCCTTGTTGCGGCTTTCAGAAACCGTAACAAAACTCATGATTCGGCTTCCTTGCCAGTGCCTATCTGCTTAATGGCGGCACCCAGCAACACTATGCCCACCCAGAACGCTGGCATAAGCATGGCCAGAATAGCCCGCACCAGCAGCGCGACGGCAATCGTCTCCAACCCCCATACGGCGATGGTGGCGGCCGAAAAAGATGCCGGCTCATTCATGGCCGCCCAAGCCGCCGCGGCGGCAACAGTCAGCATCATCGGTTTCAGAAGTTTCGGCGTCTTGTCTGCTTTGGCCATCACCCTTCCTCCTTATTTCTGAGCCGGATCCGGGGCGTGCACCACCACAACCACGCGGCGGTTCTGGGCGCGCCCGGCATCTGTGCTGTTATCGGCTACTGGTGAAAATTCACCGAAACCTTCTGCCGCAAGCTGACCTCCTGAAACGCCGGATGACGTAAACAGCGCAACAACCGTAACAGCGCGCTCAGCCGACAGAGACCAGTTGGAGGGAAATTGTGCCGTGGTGATCGGTTGATTGTCGGTATAACCTTGCACAACAATGCTGAAGCCATTTGGCAGATTGGTAAAACCGGAAGCCACTTGCTTCAGCAATGCAAAACCCGCCGGCGTTAAATCCGCCTCGCCGGACGGAAACAACACCGAAGCGTCAAGCTGCACGGTAAGGGTCAACGGCGCACTCGTGATTGTAACCTGATGCTTTTCGATCATCGGCTGGAACAGGGCCGAAAGTTTCAGTTGCATCGCTTGCAGGGTTTGCATCGAATCGGAGAGCTGATGCGCCACGCTCTTGGGAAGTTTGGAGGGCGGCGGCGTCTCTGCCGGTTTGGGAACAGCGGAGTCCTGGTGCTGCAATACACCTCGCGAGCCGGTCGGGGTTGGTGTCATGACGGCAGGCGGCGTGCCCTGGAAAGCCGCAAGGAAGGATTTGGCGACTTCATCCGCCTTGTGCTTGTCGCGCTGCGAAGACGCATACAGAACCACGAAGGTTGCCAATAGCAGGGTAAGCAGGTCGGCATAGGAGATGACCCAGCGCTCGTGATTCTCTGGCTTTTGAGCTTTTGGCTTTTTCTTGGGCAGGCTTGCCATAGATGCTACTCCGCCGCCGCAGCCGCGCCTGCTGCTTCATCCGCCGCGCCGCCTTTGCTTTTCTTCTTGCCATGGCCATCGAGGAAGGAGCTGAGATTTTGCCTGATGACAATGCCGGGCTTACCCTCCGCCAGCAGCATGAAGCCCTGCATCACCACATCGCGCTCGCGCTCCATCTGCTTGGCCAGCTGCTTCAGCCGGTTGCCCAGCGGCAACGCCACAAGATTGGCGAAGCCCACACCATAGACTGTGGCGATGAATGCGGTGGCAATGCCCTCACCCAGCTCGTCAGGGTGGTCGAGCCGCATCATCACGTGAATCAGCCCCATCACCGCTCCCATCACGCCGATGGTCGGAGAGTATCCACCCATCGCCTCCCACACCTCGGCCGGGACCTGCTGGTGATGGGCGGTGCTTTCGGCTGATGCACTCAGGATGGTGGCAAAATCCTCAGGCGAGGTATTGTCCACGATCATCTGCAGCCCCTGCTTCTGGAACGGGTCCGAGACATTGGGAAGTTCGTTCTCCAGCGCCAGCGTTCCCTGGCTGCGCGCCAGGGATGACCATTCGGTGATCTGATCGATGAATTTGTGAAGATCTATGGAAGGCGGCTTGAGCAGCCATATGAAGGCCTTCAGCCCCGTGAACATATTTCCCAGGCCAAACTGCAGTGTGCAGGCCGAGAACGATCCACACAGCACGATGATAAACGCCGTGAGGTTGACCAGGGAGCTGAGGGGTACATGGTCGGACAGCGCGCCACCGATAATGCACAGAAATCCGGCCACCAGGCCCAATAAACTCGTCATGACACCTTGTCTCCCTTGGCGGCGGCATTGATGTAGATGGCGAGACTCTCAAGCGCGCGCTTGCGGATGCGCGAGGCGTAGCCCTCGCTGATCTCCAGCACGGCGGCGATCTCGCGGTTGTTCATGTCGTTGAAGAAATGCATGGCCAGCACTTGGTATTCCTGCGGCGGCAGGGTTTTCAGCGCTGCCACAAGCAGGCTGCGGTTATCCTCGCGCTGCAATACGGCCAGCGGGTCCTCGGGCGCGAGCCCGCTTTCCAGCGCCGCCACCTCCACGTCTTCGGGCTCGAATGACGCCTCCCCCCGGCGGCGTGCGCCATCGCGCCGCAGCCCGTCGATCATCGCGCCGCGGATGCGCCGCGAGGCGAAAGCCTGGAACTCCACACCCAGGCTGGGGTCAAAGCGCTGCGTCGCCTCCATCATGCCGATCGCGCCCCATTGCAGCAGCTCGTCCAGCTCGGCCCAGGGCATGCGCGCCCTGAGCAGCAGGGCCATGCGCTTGATCCAGTTGCCGTACAGCTTGGTCAGGGTTGCATCATCGGTGCGGGAGGCGAGTTCAAGCATTGGCGGCTCCCGGCTCGGCCGTGGTGATCACCTGCAACGGTGTGGTGTCGGGGATTTCCTCCAGTGCGACCACCGGGATGATGCCCGCCACGATGCGCGCCACGGCGCGGCGCATGGTGGCTTGCACCACCAGCACCGGCTTGGCGCCCTTGCCGCGCATGCTCCGCGCCGCCTGCACCGCCGCATCGCGCAGATGCTGCGCCGTCTCGGCCTCCACCTCCGCGCCGATGCCGCCATCCTTGGCGGTGCGCAGGGATTTGCCGACCAGTTCCTCCAGCTTGGGCGGCAACACGGCCACACGCAGCGTCGGCTCGGTGCCCAGAAGTTGGCTGACGATGAAGCGCCCCAGCCGCAGGCGGACCGCCGCCAGCAGCTTCTCGGGGTCTTTCACCCCGCCATCGGCGCATTCAACCAGCGCCTCGGCGATCCGCTCGAAGTCACGCACCGGCACTTCCTCGGCCAGCAGCCCCTGCAATACCTGGCGCACCAAGCCGATGGAGAGGTTCGTGCGCAGATCCTCGGCCAGACGCGGCGTGGTTTCGGCCAAGCGGGTAAGCAACCCTTCCACCTGCGGGCGGCCAAGCAGCTCCGCGCCATGGCGTTTAAGGATTTCAGCGAAATGCGTGGCGATGGCGGAAGGAGCGTCCACCACCGTATAGCCCAGCTCCTCGGCGGCCGGGATCGCGCCTTGCGGAATCCACACCGCCGCCTGACCAAAGGCCGGGTCCTTCACCGCACGGCCCACGGCCAGCTTCTCGGTCACCATCGGTCCTTCGATGGCCAGCCATTGGCCGGGCCACGCCTCACCACCGCCAATGGCCGCGCCACGCAGGGTGAAGCGGTAGCCATGAGCGCTCAACTCCGAGGAATCGCGAATATGCACGGCGGGCACCAGGAAGCCCATGGCCCGGCCGTAACGCTGGCGCACAGCGGTCAGGCGGTTGAGCAGACGCCCCTCGCCCGCCCCGACCAGCGGCGTCAGCGCGAAGCCGATATTCATGCCCAGCGGATCAACGCCGGAGACATCCACCAGCGAGTCCACCTTGGGCTCGGCGGGCTTGCCATCCGCCGCTGCTGCCTTGCCGGGCTCGGTGGCGGCAGACTCCTGAGCGGGGCGGGAGAGACGCCATGCCGCCGTGCCAAGCGCCGTGGCCAGCAGCAGGAAGGGGATATGCGCCATCTCGGGAATCAGCCCGATGGCCCCGGTCAGCCCGGCGGCAATGGCCAGCGCCTGCGGATATTTGGAGAGCTGGGATTTGATCTGCCCCCCAATATCCTCGCCCGTAGCCACGCGCGTGACGACCAAGCCCGCGGCGACGGAGATGGTGAGAGAGGGGATCTGCGCGGCCAAGCCGTCGCCCACCGTGAGCAGCGTGTAGGTACGCGCGGCATCCGCCAGCGGCAGGCCGTATTGCAGCATGCCGATGATGAGCCCGCCCAGCATGTTGACGACGAGAATGATCATCGCCGCCACCACGTCGCCACGCACGAACTTGCTTGCGCCATCCATGGCGCCGAAGAAATCCGCCTCGCGCCGTAGCATCTCGCGCCGCCGCTCCGCCGCCTGAGGGGAGAGGATGCCGGCATTGATCTCGGCGTCGATGGCCATCTGCCGGCCCGGCAGAGAGTCCAACATGAAGCGCGCGGACACTTCAGCCACGCGGGATGCGCCTTTCGTCACCACCACAAAGTTAATGATGATGAGGATGAGGAAAATGATGCCGCCAACGACGTAATTACCACCGACCGCGAACTGGCCAAAGGATTCGATAACCTTGCCCGCCGCGCCCGGCCCGGCATAGCCGTTCAGCAGAATGGCGCGCGCAGTGGCGACGTTGAGGGCCAGACGCATGAGCGTGGTGGCCAGCAGCACGGAGGGGAAAGAGGAAAACTCGGCCGGCGAAGGGATGTAGAGCGACGCACCAAGAATCACGAGCCCGGCGGAGATGTTCAGCGCGAACAGAAAAGAGATGCAGGCGGGCGGCAGCGGCACCACGAGCATCACCAGCACCAGCAGAATGACAATGGGGCCAGAGAGCTGCGTGAGGTTCAGCGCGGTGCCGCGCGGCAGGGCGGCGGCTTCAGCCATGGATCAATCCCGGAATGGCGAGGAACAGGCGCGTGGCGTAGCTTTCCACCCCGCCCAGCATCAGCCGCCCGGCGGCGGTGCTCAGCGCCGCCATCCCAGCCAGCTTCAGCACGAAGGGGATGGACGCCTCCTTCACCTGCGTGGCGGTTTGCAGCACGCCAACGGCCAGGCCGATGATGAGCATGAGCAGCATGATCGGGGCGGCAAGCTCGGCAAACGCCACCCAGGCGCCCACGCTCACCCCGCCCGCACTCATGCGGCGCCTCCGGCGTCTTGGTCGGTGTCTTCCACCAATGCGGTCACGCGTACGCCGTAACAGTCATTGGCGACGGCCACCACTTCGCCGTAAGCCATCTTCTGGCCGTTGGCGTAGATGGTCAGCGGCTCGCCCACCGTTTGGTCCAGCGCGATGATCTGCCCATGGCGCAGGGCGCGCAGGTCCTTCACGGTGATCTGCGTGCGCCCCAACTCCACCGCGAGCGCGACCTGCACCTTGTCCAGCACATTACGGGCGGTGAGTACCGGCACGCCGCGCGGCTGCCCCTGGATGCGCTCCAGCTCTATACGCTCCGGCTCCGCGAGCCGGTCTGCCGCGCCCAAGCGGGTTTTCTGTTCAGACATGTTTACGTCTCCTTCTTCCTCGAACGTCCGCACGCGGCAGCAGATATGCCCACTGTCCTGGCCGTAATCGGCCCAGAACAAATCCACATCGCCAGAAACGGCCACAGCCTCCGACCACAGCGATAAAGGCAGAATGCTGCCCACCGTCACACGCTCGAACACCGCCAGCGGCACCACGGCGCGCGCCACCTCGAAGCGCAGATCAACCTGCGTACTTTCGGTCAGGGATTCGATGGCGTTGATCCAGCCTGTATCCTCACCCCGCCCGCCAAGCAGCCCCGATTGCGAGGCGACCTTCACCTCCAGCGGCTCGAACCCCGAATACGGCGCGATGAGCTTGATGGTGCCGGAACCAAGCGCGGTCTCGAAAATACCTGTGACGGCAATCATCCAGTCCTGGCCATCGGCGATGGCGAGCATGCCGGTGGCGTTCTCATACGCGATGGGCGCAAGATCGAGCTGCGCCAGCGGGTTTAGCGTCTCGGCAATGGTGGAGAGCGAGAGATCGATCATCTGCTTGCCGATGCGCGTCTCCAGCATCGACAGCTCATAACGCTCGAAGGGTTGCGCCGCGGTGGCGCCGCACAGCGCATCCACCACCGCGCCGATGAGATCGCCATCGATCGCCAAAAGCATGCGCCCGCGCAGCGGCGCGAGTTCAGACACGCCGGCCAGCATCACCTCGGGCAGCGAGGACATCGCCGCCTCGTGGCTGATGACGTTGTTGATGCAGGAGAGAAGCTGCACCGAATGGCGCATGCGCTGGAAAAGCGCAAAAGCGATCTGCCGCATGAAACGGTCCGACAGATTCTCCATGAGCACCGACCGCAACTGCGGGGCGCGCATGGGATCGAGCAGATCAATAACCTCCGCGTCCATCGGGTCCTCAAGCATAAGCGCTCACCCCGCTATTATCCTGGCGGGAGGTTTCCGATGTGTTTCGCTGTGGCGTGCTCGTGCCGCCGCCACGCCAATTCTGGGCATTCTGCCCGCCTTGCCCGGCGCTCTGGCCAAACTGCCCGCCTACCTGCGCCTGACCCAGCGTAAGGCCGGACTGCGCCATCGTCTGGGACAAGCCATTCAGCCCGGATTGCAGCGCCTGCGCCCCCGCCGATGTATCCGGCACAAACAGCACGTTCACCTGCCCTTGCTGGCCAAGCCCTACATGCACCGAGAGATTGCCCAAGCCCGGCGGATCAAGCCGTAGCACCGCGCCGCTCTGCCCGGCCTGATGCATGGCGGTGACGGTGGCGGCCAGAGCCGAGGCCGAACTCGCGGTCACGCTTCCGCTATCCGCCGTGCTGGACGTTGCCGCCACGGTGCTGGCGGCGGTTGACGCCGTGGCCGCTGCGGCGCTTGCCGGTGTCGCGACGCTCATCTGTGCAACGGCGTTTATTGACGAAGCATCCTTATGTTGCGGCACCAGCACTGCCTTGCTGCCGGTGTTAGCATCCGCCGCCACAGCTTGCTGCGCCGCGCTGCGTGCCAACAAGCTAGCCGCCGTGCTGACGGTCGTGGTTTTGGCCGCTGACGTCACCGAGGCCGTGGTCGAGGCCGAGTCCTGGGTGCTCTGGTTGACATCGGCCGCCGCAACCACATTAGCAGCCTGAGCCTGGGGCGGTTGAACGGTCACGCTCGTCACCTGCGCCGTTACAGCCGTTGCCGTTGGCGTAACTTGTGTGCTTGCCGATGCAGCCGGCGTTGCGCTTGCTGCAATTTTGGTATCGGCGGTGGATGCCCCGGCAACATTGCCCGTGGCCACGCTGGCGGGCGTTGCGACCGGAACCGTGGTGGTAAGCTGCTCTTTAACCGCTTGCCCCACCTGAACCTTGCTTGGCTCCACGGTTGTTTTTGCCGCAGGCTGCGCAGTTTGTTCCGGCGTGGTGCTATTGTTCAACAGCATCGCCGCGAACGGGTTCACCGTCTGCTGGCTGGTGCCGGTGCTCCCCGTCTTGGCCGTATCCGCAAGTTGCAACCCCACGGCCGAAGCCTCCCGTTTTTCAGACTTCTTCTCCGCAGGTGCCGCAGCCGTGGCGTCAGATGCCGTTCTGCTCTGACTGCTGGTCTCGGAGGTGCCATCTGCCGTTTTGGTATCGGCCGCGGCGTTATTCGCACCCGTGCTGGCCGGTGCGCTGGCTTGCTGCTGGGGGGCAGCGTTGGCTGCGGCCAAAGCGTCTGACCATGTCGCCGTATCCGGCTGCGTGGCGCTATCGGTCTGGGGCGCGGTAGCTTGCGTAACAGAGGTGATTGCGGGAAGAGCCATCAGACCATCTCCTCTGTTGCGCTGATTGTAATTCGTCCTTCGCCGGCAAGCTTGAGTGCCGCATCGACGATGTCGCTCTGCGCCGCCAATGCGTCGGCACGGCGGATGGGCGGGCCGGAACGCAGCTCCTCCTTGAGAATTTCCACCTGCCGGGCCGAAAGGTTCTGGAAGAACCTGTTTCGCAACGTTTCGTCCACCAGGCGCAGCGCCGGGGCCAGCTTTTCGCCAGGAACCTCGCGCAGCAGAATTTGCAGCGAACGGTCGGTAAGCTTGCCAAGATCGATAAAGGTAAAAAGATTCTCGCGGATTTTTTCCGCCGTCTTGGCATCCCGCGTGTCGATTGCGCTCAGCACCATGTCCGACATGCCTGTTTGGAAATGATTTAGAATATCAGCCGTCTGTTTCGCACCACCAAGATTGGTGACACGCCGCGATGTCGTACCGGTTGCGCTGGTCATTTCCTCCAGCATGTCACGCAGTTCCGCCACCACATTCGGCGAGACAACGTCAAGCGTGGAGAAGCGGTACAGAGATTCGATCGCCAATGGCTCCGGCAGAAAGGTGAGCATGTTTGCTCCCAGTTCGTGGGGGATATGCGCCAAAAGCAATGCGATGGTCTGCGGCCGTTCGTTAGCCATCTGCATGGCGAGCGTGCGGGCATCGGTGTTAGGAGGCAACTGGAAGGCCGAACGGCGCTCCACGCGGGTTAACCGGTCTATGATTTCCTTTGCCTGAGCTTCACCTAAAGCGGAAACCAGCACACGGTTAAGAAATTTGATGCTGTCGCCACCAACACCGGTCAATCCTAGATCGCTGGCAAAAGACAGCATGACGTCCTCGCGCAGCTGTGGCGGTACCATTTTCAGCGCCGTCATCGCCGCTGAAATGCGATTAACGCTAGCTTCGTCCATCTCGCGCAGTACGGCGGCAGCAGTTTCTTCGCCCAGTTCACGCAGCACCATCGCCGCGCGCTCCGGCCCACTCAGTTGCGCCGTGCCAGGTGCTGGAAGTTGTTTCTGCACTTCACTCATTTTCTTCGACCCAGCTTTGAAGCAAACGGGCTACGCCAGGAATATTCTCCGCTGCTTGATCACGGAGCTCGGAGAAATCCCGAGGCGGCAGCACCACCGGTATCGGGCGCGGAGGGGGAGGCGGCAGCAGCGCCTGAATATTTATGTTCGCCAAGCGCCTGCCCACAGGTAAAGCCAAGCCAAAAAGCAACGCAGCAGCAGCCATCACCTCCAGCAATGCGTGAGCCAGCGGATTAGCCTGCGCGACCAATGGAGCAGCGGCAATGCCTGTCGCTGGCTTCTGGAAAGAGGCTTCCAGCACATTCACAGTCACGTTCGGATAGGCAAATGCACCGGCGATCGCGGCCTTCACCTGATCGACTGTTATAACACTCCCTAACGCCGCCTTATTCACCACCACCGAGACGGCGATAGACTTCACAGACCAATCTGGATTTGTGATGTCGTTTTCACTCTGATCGGTGACGTAACTCTGGTCGAGGTTGGAGTTGCTCTGCGAAGGCTGCTGTGGTGCTGACGGTGCAGCACCACCAGTGCTAGCGCTTGTATTCGAACTTGCCCCGGAACCTGCGGCAGGCTGTGCGGACGCTGCATTGGCTGATGCCGTGGTGGGAGATGGCGGCTCATTCGACAATGCACCAGGAATCCCAATCGCAGCATTACGGCTACCATATTGCGTGGATTGCGAGCTTGTCTGGTGATCAATAAGATGCCCAGGGCCATAGGCGATCTGATGGATATGCTCTTGGGTAAAATCCAAGTCCGCAGACACATTCGCCTGAAAGTTTCCCGCTCCTACAAGAGGTATCAACAAGCCTGCAACTCGGGCGGTGGCTTGTGCTTCCACCTGCGCCTGGGTAGAAAGCTGTTGGCCTGTGGCCATGGCGCCATTCACAGGAAACACGGTAACGCCGGAAGTTGTTTCTACCGTTACGCTATTGGCAACCAGTCCCGGCACAGCACCAGCCACGAGATTAGCGATAGCCTCTCCCTGAGCCTGTGCCGCCGCGGCATCAGCATCGATCACTACAGAACCCGTGGGTTTAGGCTGATCCGCAAGGAACGGCGTATCCGGCGGCATGGCAAGAAATACCTGGGCGCTACGAATACCGCTCATGCTTTGTATAGATTGCTGCAACGACAACTGTAACGCCTGCACAGCCATTGTTGACTGCGCGAGGTCCGATGCCGTCATCGGCGCATTCTCAAGCTGTGACCAGGCAGTTTGCACATCCGAACCTGGAACTTGCGCCTGGCCCAGTTGCAGCCGCGCCTGCGCCAGCTGCGGAGAAGGCACCAAAATGATATTGCCCGCCGCCTGAAGCTGATACGGTATACCAAGCTTTTGCAACTGCGCGATAACCTTGCCGCCATCAGCGGGGGAAAGCCCCTCGCTCAGCACGGCATAAGGCGGGCCTGACATTTCCAGCCACAACACCGCCCCGAACGAGACCAGGATAACCCCCGCCGCCGCCCAAATAATCTTGGGCAGCTTTGCCGCCCACTCCCGCAGCCGGGCCAGATGTTGTCGCCAGTCTTGCATCTTAGAACTGCATATTCATGATCGACTGATACGCCGAGACAACCTCGTTGCGCACAGCCACGGTTGCGTTCCACGCCACTTCCGCCCGATCACTTGCCACCAGAGCCTTGCCCAGTGTGGCGCCAGGTACACCGGCAGCATACCCAGCTTCGGCGGATGTTGCACCGCTCTGTGCGGCACTGACGTTCTGCAAGGCCGTATTTACCAAATCAAGAAAATCGCCTTTCGGCGCGCTTCCTCCGGAAATACCTCCGGCTCCGGCAATTGCACCAGCAGCCTGCACCGCCATATTTGTTAACACGACAATACCTCCATTAACACAGTGCTGCGGCTCTCATACTTTATGCCTTCATCTATACTCATCTTTATTTGCCATTCATCCGTTAATGAAACTTTACTGCTGTTTACCAAACCAGCCGCAACATCTCCGCCTAGAGGCAAAAATGCAGAAAATTTTATGACCAGAGGAAAACTTCTGATGTGAGTTACGAATACCGTCGTAATTTCTAATGAATTCTTAAAAACGGGCGGATGATGCGGAAATGTTAATATGCCAAATGAAATCGCATGTGCGAATAGGTTTTAAGAATTCTATCCATCTTGTCATTTTAACCATATTTCAACATTTCTATGACACCATGGGTGCGAGCCGTATAAAGACTAGCGGAATGGAGCCTATATAGATGCCTACGATCCTTGTTCTCGACGACTCGGCCACGATGGTCATGAGTCTGTCGCACGTCTTGAAAGGCGCCGGCTATGACGTTGAAACCGGCGCAAATGGCCGTGAGGGTATCACCAAGATATCAGACGGCGTGAAACCTTCCGTCGTTCTCACGGACCTCAACATGCCCGAGCTGGATGGTATTGGCTTTATCAAGGAAGCCCGCAAAATTCCGTCTATGCGCTCTACACCAATCATCGTACTCACCACAGAAGCGAGCGGTCGTAAGCGCGATGAAGCCAGGGCTGCGGGCGCCTCCGGCTGGCTGACAAAGCCGGCTGAACCGAACCAGCTTCTCTCTGTCGTCAAGCAGCTCTGCCCTCGCTAAGCACGACGCTGCGGCTAGAGAGACGCCGAATTACAGCATAAAGCCACTTACCAGTACGCCTCCATTACACCGCTTTACACAAGCCCGCGATACATCATGTATCCGGGCTCGTGTGCGTTGGCTGCCCCTCGTCTTTTAAGCGCGCATTATAAGCATTAAGCTTTGCCATCTATTTTTTAAAACATCTTCGGATATCAGAGCGGTTAACACTTAATAAAAACTCTTCGCGCTGACCTCATCTTTAATGAGCCTCACTCCAAAGTGTCAGCCTGAAATCCGCAGAAATCAAACGAAAAATATAAGCCACAATCCCCGGTACCAGCTGTCTTATTCATATTTTTATTTACGAGTTTTTAACATCGTCACTCTACAACCTCCACATGCAAGCAACGCGGCACCAACCGCAACAAGAGGCGCAGAGTGGTCATGCAGATCGGATTTCTGGATTTCTACAGTGGCGTTCTGAACGTCAGGCAGGAGCGTTCAGACCTGATCGCCAACAACATCGCCAATTCGGATACGCCGAATTACCTGGCCACGGATGTCTCTTTCAACTCCGCCCTGAGCTCCGAAATGGGAAATTCAGAAGGCAGCACAGCTCCGCAATATCGTACTGACGGTGTGGTTGGATTGAATGGCAACGACGTTTCGCTGGACACGGAGCGTGTTGAAGCGGCCGCGAATGGCGAGGCAATGCAGGCCTCTGCCACGTTCCTACACCAGTCCACAGCCGATCTGATGACGGCGCTGCGCCCCAACCCTTCTGGCATCTGAACACGCAAAGGCTAACGCATGAGCTCCGACATTTTCAGCATCGTTGGCAGCGCCCTAGACGCCCAAAACATGCGCATGGGGGCCATCGCTTCCAACCTGGCCAATGTCGACTCCATTACGCCACCCGGCCAGCAGCCTTACCGCGCTCACGAGCTAGTATTCTCCGCCTCTCCCGTGGCGGGAAGCGATTATAATGGCACCGGCACCGCTCTTGCCGAAGGAACGGATAGTGCAGATCTCGGCGTACAGGTTGTGGATACGGTGCAGAGCAATACCGAGCCAACACAAAAATACGATCCCGGAAATCCTTATGCGAATGCTCAAGGGTACGTAACCGGCTCCAACGTTTCTCAGGTTGATGAAATGGTCAACCTGATCGACAGCACCAACTCCTATTCGGCTTCTGTAGCGATGCTGCAACAAACCAGCCGTATCGACCAACAGATCATCTCCAGCTTCCAGGTGTCGTGATATGACAAACTTATCCACCACCAACTCAACCACTACAGCTTCGGTTGCGGCTTCAACCACCGCGTCAACATCGGCGGCCAGCTCCAGCTCCGCCGCCAGCCTCACGCAGTCTGACTTTCTTCAGCTCCTCACAGCACAGTTGAAGTATCAGTCGCCTACCTCCCCTGCCGACCCAACGCAGATGGCTTCCGAATTTGCCGCCATCTCCACGGTCAATGGCATCGACTCGCTCAATACCAAACTCTCTAACCTCTCCACCAGCACCGGGGCCGCGCAGATCGCTCAGGCTTCATCTCTGGTCGGCAAACAGGTGGCGGTATCGGGCAATACACTTATCACCGGCACAAATGGCACCGCCGATGGCGCCTTCAACCTGGCCGGCGCCACAAAGAACACCACCGTCACAATCATGAATTCTGACGGCAGCATCGCCACCACGCTCAACCTCGGCGCGCTCTCCGCCGGGCAGCAGAGCTTCTCCTGGAGCGGTGGCACTGCCGGCACCAGCTACACCTACAACGTTACTGCAACGAATAGTTCCGGCGCTGCCGTCACCGCCACGCCATATACCGTCTATACCGTACAGGGCGTGAATCTCTCCAGCACCTCGCCCACGCTTAACGTAGCTGGTTCCGCCACCACCATTCCCGTTTCTTCCGTTCAAACTGTTCTTGGAGCTTCCTCATGACTCTGCAAACCGCCTTGTCAGGCTTGCTCGGCGCGCAAACCGGCCTTAACACCGTCTCCAACGACCTGGCCAATGCCAGCACCACAGCGTTTAAGAGTCAGACCGCGCTGTTCGAGGACGTGTACCCCGCCAATGCGACGAATACGCCTGGCATCGGCACTGCAACCGAAGGGATCTCCTCGGACCTCACCCAAGGCAATCTTACCTCCACCGGCAATTCGCTGGATGCTGCGATCCAGGGCAATGGTTACTTCATCGTTAGCAACAACGGCACGCAGCAATACACGCGTGACGGTGCCTTTCAGCTCAGTTCCAACGGCACGCTGGAAACTCTGAGCGGCGCCACCGTGGAAGGCTACGCCGCCGCCACAGGTGGCGGACTCTCCGGCACGCTCGGCCCCGTCACCATCAATACTGGCTCGATGGCCGCGAATCCATCGAGCAATTTAGGTGTCACACTCAGCCTCAACTCCGGCGACACCACGCCCACCACCACGCCTTTCAGCGCGTCGAACTCGACGAGCTATAACGAAACCACCTCGGTGGTCACCTATGACTCGCTCGGCAACGCCAACAAGACACAGCTTTATTTCGTCAATAACGGCTCCAACAACTGGACCGTATATGCCCAACCTCAACTGGCCGACGGCACCAATGTCGGCACACCGCAGACGCTAACGACGCTGGGCTTCACCTCCTCGGGCGCGCTCTCCTCCGGCAGCCCCGCCACGCTCAGCGTGAACTGGGGCAATGGCGCCGCCACCTCGAACATCAATGTCAACTTCACCGGCAGCACCCTGGCGGCGCAAAGCTTCTCGGTCGCGGGCCTGACCAATAATGGGTACTCTGCCGGCAGCTATAGCGGCACCACCATCTCCAGCGATGGCTCCATCAAATCCACCTACTCCAACGGCCAAACGGTAAGCGCCGGCAAGCTGGCCCTCGCCAACTTCATCAATGCCGAGGGCCTGACCCCGGCAACCGGAAATCTGTACACGGCCTCCTCCACCTCGGGGCAGCCCGTGGTCAGCACGCCCGGCGTCGGGCTTGCCGGGACGCTTTCGGGCGGCGAGCTGGAAGCCTCCAACGCCTCCACCTCTTCACTGCTTGTGTCCCTTATCCAGTATCAGCAGGCGTATCAGGCCAACACATCGGTCATCCAGACCGAGCAGACCGACTCCCAGCGCCTGGTACAGATCTAACCCATGCAGACGGACTCCCTCTACACCGGCATGGCCGGGCTGCAAGACATCACCGCGCGCATGCAGGCGATGGCCAGCAACCTGGCCAACGCACAAACCCCAGGTTACGCTGCGGTGCAGGCGATGACGGAGGCCTCTCTCTACCAGGGCACCAACGCCCCGGCGGGCGGGGACGCCACAGCCCTCACCCCTGGGCCGGACCTGACCCAAGGCGCGCTGAACCACACAGGCGACCCTATGAATGTCGCGCTCAGCGGCAATGCTTGGTTGCAGGTGCAAACCAGCAACGGCACCGCACTGACACGCAACGGCACGATGCAAATCTCGGCCGACGGTATCCTGACCGATTCAGCTGGCAACCCGATCCTCAATACCAGCGGGCAGCCCATCAGCCTACCGCAGCTCTCCAAGTTGGAGATCGGCACGGACGGCACCGTGTCCGGCGTGCCGCTCTCCAACCCATCAGGACCAGCACAGACTTACGGGCAAATCGGTCTGATCTCCACGCCTTCCGGCACGCTCACGCCACTCTCCGGCTCGCTCTACAGCCCGCCCACGGGCATTGCACTCACGCCTTCGGCCGATGGCGCGCTGCATCAGGGCTATCTGAACGACAGCAACGCCGACCCCACGCAGAGCATGATCGACATGATCGATTCCAGCCGCTCCTACCAGCTGCAAACCGACATGATGAAAACCCAATCCACCGCGGACCAGGGGTTGAACACCTTGCTGGCGCAGGGATGATGAAACCCATGCCCGCCCTCATTGCCAACGGAACAACCGCATGAACCACGCGCTGGATACGATCGCCACAGGCCTGACCGCGAGCCAGACGATGATGGACACAATCGCCGACAACCTCGCGAACGTGAACACGACGGGCTTCAAATCCGAGACACCGGAATTCCAGACCCTGCTGTACCAGGACGGAATCCAACCCGGCGCCAACTCCACCAGCCAGACCGTCTATCCCTCGGGCCTGGAGCTGGGCACAGGCGTAAAGGTCGCCTCGATCAAGGACACGCTGACCCAGGGTACCCTGACCAGCACCGGCAATCCTCTCGATCTCGCCATCAACGGCACCGGCTATTTCCAGGTGCTGCAGCCCAATGGCCAAACCGCCTACACGCGTGACGGCTCCTTCCAGCTCAACCAGTCCGGCCAGCTCGTCACCTCCTCGGGCTATCAGGTCATTCCCGGCGTCACCATTCCGTCCAACGCCACCTCTGTCACCATCGGCACCGATGGTACGGTCTCCGTCACCACGCCGGGTTCCTCCACCGCCACCCAGATCGGCCAGATCCAGCTCGCCAGCTTCGTCAATCCGCAGGGCCTGCAGCCGCTGGGGCAGAACCTGTACGCCAACACCACCTCCTCGGGTAACGCCATCACCGGCTCGCCGCAAAGCAACGGGCTGGGCTCCGTTAACCAGAGCTATCTGGAATCCTCGAACGTGGACGTGGTGCAAAGCATGGTGAACATGATCTCGGCTGAGCGCGCCTACCAGCTTGGCACGCAAGCCGCCAGCGCCATCGACAACCAGCTCAACTATCTGGCCCAGGCCGCCGCCGGCGCATGAAGCCCCTGCCCGCCCTCACTGCGCTGCTGGCGCTTGCCGCCTGCACCACCAAGCCGCCGGGGCCGCCCGCGCTGGTGGCTCCTGCCTCGTTCCCCGTGGACGTGCAGCCGCAGCAGCAGGTTACCGATGGCTCGGTATTCCCGGTCGCCACCTCCGGTTCGCTCTACGAGCCCCGGCGCGACTGGCGGGTGGGCAATCTCGTCACCATCAACATCGTCACCAGCAGCACGGCCAATAACGTTGACGATGCCGCGCTGAAGCGCACCGGCAAACTCGCCGATTCCATGACCAGCTTCATGGGCGTGCCGATGAGCTTCGGCCACATCAATGGCGGCAGCCTACAGCCCGAGGTCAACGCCAATTCCGACCAGGAATATACCGGCGCTGGCACCAACACGGCCGCCAACAACATCAGCGGCCAAGTGGAAGCCGTCATCACCCAGGTTGATCCCAACGGCACCCTCGCGCTGTCTGGCCGTACCAATGTGAACATCAATGGCAATGTCATCAGCATTGTTGTCACCGGCTATGCCAGCCCCGAGGACATCACCGCCAACGCCACCATCAGTTCCAATCAGGTGGCCGACATGAACGTGCAATATGTCGGCAACGGGCCGATCAACGGCGCGCACGACGTCCCCTGGCTCCACCAGATCCTTAACAAGGTCTCGCCATTTTGAAACCGCACATCCTTCTGACCGCCCGCATCATGGCGTATTGCGGACTAGCCCTGGCAGCGCCAACGGCTTTGGCTGACAGCACAACCATCGGCCAACTCGTCACCGTGGCGGGTGCGCCCACCAACCAGCTTTACGGATACGGTCTGGTTGTAGGCTTGGCAGGCACGGGCGACCAGACAACCCAGGTGCCGTACACGCAGCAGACCATCCTGAACATGCTGCGCAACATGGGCATCTCCATGACCAACGTGACGACCATGCAGCCTTACGACGTCGCCTCGGTGATGGTTACGGCCGAGGTGCCGGCCTTCGCCCATGCCGGGCAGCATGTCGATGTGACGGTCTCCGCCATCGGTAACGCCACCTCCATCGCCGGCGGCGTACTACTGCCCACGCCGTTGCGGGGTGGCAATGGGCAGGTTTATGCCCAGGCGCAAGGTCCGCTTCTGGTCAGCGGCTTCGCCACCTCGGCTGGCGGCAACACCACCAGCGTCAACGTACCCACGGTGGGTAATCTTCCCGGCGGCGGCATTCTCTCCAACACCATCCAGGCCAATTACAACATCAACGGCAACTCGGCCCTGCTGCTCGACACGCCAAGCTTCGAGACAGCGCAACGCATCAGCGATGTCGTCAACGCCGCCTATGGCGGCAATGCGGCCTCGGCCGTCTCGCCCGGCGAGGTCGACATCAACGCCAAAGGCCAGGACCCGATGCGCTTCATGGCCAACGTCCTGTCCTTGCCCATCACCACGCCGCAACAGCCCCCCACCATCATCGTGGACGCACAGAGCGGTACCATCGTGATGAACGCGGGCGTGAGCCTCGGCCCCGCCGTGGTCAGCCACGGCGACCTGACCGTGAACATCCAGACGCAAAATGCCGTGAGCCAGCCAAGTCCGTTCAGCAATGGCACCACGGTCGGCGTGCAGAACACCGTGGTCAGCGCCAAGCAGGGCAAGGCCCAGATTATCAACCTGCCGCATGCGGCCACGCTGCAAGATGTGGCGGCGGCGCTGAACGCGGTCGGAGCCACGCCGTCCGATCTCATCGCCATCATCGAAGCGCTGAAGCAGGCCGGCGCGATCAACGGCAACATCAAGGTGATCTGAGATGCTTCTCTCAACCACCCATGCTTTGGGCAGCAGCACACCCCAAAAACCAAGCCTCTCCACCACGGTGCAGCATATGGCTGGCATGTTGTGGTACGAGATGCTCTCCGCCATGAACGAAAACGGCATGTCGCCCGAAGCGCTTGGCGCTGGCGGCAGCGATTTCCAGAGCATGTTTTTGTGGAATCTTTCTCAGAACGATTTCAGCAAATACGATTCCGCCCTGCTGGCCGCCACCACGCGCCAGATCGGTGGCGCCACCAGCGCGGCCCCGGCCACCATCGCCGCCGCCGCGCCGCCACCGCTCGCTACCCCCCTGTCCAACAACGTGAGCACCAGCGCCGCCATCCAGACCGAAGCCCTGGTAGCGGTCCCGGAAGCCGCGCCGCCTGCCTCGGATCTGACAACCCAGGCCAAGAACTTCGCCAAATCAGTTTGGCCGCAAATCACACAGGCGGCGCAGGCCCTGGGCGTACCGCCCATCGCGGTGCTGGCACAAACGGCGCTGGAAACAGGCTGGGGCGCCTCCTCGCCTGGCAACAATATTTTTGGCGTAAAGGCAAGCGGCGGCGAGTCCGGCACCACCCGCGCCACGCATGAAGTGATCGACGGCGTGCTGACCCCGCAAACCGCAAGCTTCCGAAACTATCCCGATCTGGCGGACAGCATTTCCGATTATGTCGGGCTTATCCAGTCCGGCTTCTCCACCGCCATGGGGCAGAATACGGTCGCGGGATTCGCCCAGGCACTGCAATCCGGAGGCTACGCCACCGACACGAATTACGCCTCCAAGATCGTCAATATCGCCCAATCTCCGCTCATGGCCCAGGTTCTGCAGGCCATCGGTGGCACGTCTTCAACCGCAAGCACGGCAGGCACAAAATGAGCGGCATCACCAGCGCCATCTCCACCGCCCTTTCAGGGATCGATCTGTTCGAGGCTGGAATCTCCACAGTCTCCAACAATATCGCCAATGCCACCACCTCGGGCTACGCGGCGGAGACCGTGAATTCCACCACCTCCGTGGGCGCGCCAAACCAGCCGGGCAATGGCGTGCAAACGGCGCAAATCGTGCGTGCCTCCAGCGGTTTTGCCGCGGCGCAGTTGCGTAACGCCAACACCGCCAGCACCGCCGCCTCGGCGCAATCCACTGCGCTCACCAGCCTCTCCAACGCGCTGACCAATAACGGCGACGTGCAAACCGCCCTCAACCAGTTCTTCCAGGATGTCAGCACGCTGGCCTCCAACCCCACCAGCACCGCGCAGCGCCAGACCGTGCTTTCGGACGCGCAAACCGCCACCAGCACGTTCCAGAGCGCGGCGCAGAATATCGCCACCACCAACGCCTCGGCGACCGAATCCCTCTCCACCGGCATTACCACGGCCAACAACCTGCTCGGCCAGCTTGCCACCATCAACAAGGGCTTGGCGCAAACGCCCAATGCTCCCTCCTTGCTCGACCAGCAGGAATCCGCCCTGAACTCGCTCTCCCAGCTCCTGCCCGTGAGCACCTTGCCGCAAAGCAATGGCTCGGTGATCATCACCACTGGCGGCACAGTGCTGCTCGACCAAAGCGGCCCGCAGACTCTGGCAACAAGCACCACGAATTCCGGCACACCAACCGTCACCGCAGGCACCAATGCCGTGCCTGTCACCCTCACCGAGAACGACGGCAGCCTCGGTGCAGCCATCGGCAACGTCCAGGCAGGCAATACGGCGCTGCAATCCCTGAACGCATTGGCCGCCATCTTCGCCGGCAAGGTGAACAGCTCGCAGGCCGAGGGCCTCACCCCCTCCGGCACGCAGGGCCAGGCCTTGTTCTCGGTTCCCTCTCCCAGCGTGGCCGCAAGCAGCAGCAACACCGGCAGCGCGACCGTCACCGCCGCCATCAGCAACACCAGCGCCCTGCCCACCGATGGCGGGCCCTTCCTGCTCAGCTACAGCGCCACCAATGGCTGGACGGCAACCGACCAAGCCAGTGGCCAAAGCTACACCGCCAGCGGCACCCCGCCGACACTCGCGGGCATGGCGCTCACCATCACCGGCACGCCCGCCAATGGCGACCAGTACACGCTCAACCCCGCCCCCAACGCCGCCGCGGGCATCGGCGTCGCCGCCACCCAGACAAGCGACATCGCCGCTGCCGATCCCTACGTTCCCACAGCCGGTGTATTGCAGAGCGACGGCTCAATCCTCGACAGCAACGCCGGCAGCGTCACCACCGGCACCGACACCGTAACCAGCACCCCCGCCAGCAATGCGGCCGTGATTCCCGCCAGCTATTACGGGCAGAATCTGCAAATCAACTTCACCTCCTCCACCAGCTACACGGTGACCACCGCCGCCAATACCAGTACCGTCATCGCCAGTGGCACGCTGGGCAGCAATGGCGGCAATATCGCCATCGCCTACCCCAGCTCCGGCGCGGCGTTGGGCCAGTATTGGCAATTACCCATCACCGGCACGCCCGCCAGCGGCGACACCCTCACCATCTCCCCTGGCAACAGCTCAAGCGGCAGCAATGCCCAGCGCATGGCCACGCTCTGGACCACGCCAAGCGCCACCACCTCCGGCACGCTGGAACAAGCCGTCATCGGCCTGTCCACCGGGCTTGGCGCCAAAGCCTCCGCCGCGCAGAATCTGGCCACCACCACGGCCACGCAGGTTTCAACCGCCACCACCAATCTGCAAACCGTGGCCGGGGTAAACACAGACCAGCAAGCCGTGCTGCTCACCACCTATCAGCAAGCCTATCAGGCCGCCGCTCAGGTCATCAGCGCCTCGCGCACGATGTTCGACTCCCTGCTCCAATCCGTCTGAGGTTTCATCATGAAAAAAATCATCCTCATTGCAACCGGCGCCGTGGTGCTGTTGGCGGGCGGCATTGGCGGCACAATCGCCTTTCTTACCCTGGGTCACCATAACGGCGCGGCAAGCCATGCAGCGCCACCGCCCAAGCCCATCTATTTCGCGCAGCTGAACGACATCGTCGTCAGCGTTCCTGCCGATACCAATGATTCGACGACAAGCTATATCGAGATCACACTGCAATTCTCGACCTTCGACCAGAACGCCCTGGCGACCTTCACCAATCTGCAACCCATCATCAAGGCGCAAATTATCAACCTGCTGATGGCGCAGACGGCCAAATCCCTCACCGATCCCAGCACACATGACACGTTGAGCAAAAACTGCCTCGACATCGCCAACAAGGTGCTGAACGCCTCAGCCAATTATACCCCTCCCAGCCCGTTCACCGCCGCCTACATCACCAACCTCGTCGAGCAGAACTAAGACCATGGACACGGCAAGCCTGAGCGGCGCGGCATCCAGTATCGCGGCCCTGCTCGCCATCCTGTTTACGCTGGCGGGGGCGGCGTTCCTGCTGCGGCGGCTGCGCGGCACGGCCTGGGGGCAAAAGCTCAACGCCGCCGCCCAACCCATCAACGTGCTGGCCACCCGTCCACTTGGCGGTCAGCACAGTCTGGTCATCGCCGAAGCCGAAGGTCAGCGCTTCCTCATCGGCATCAGCCGCGGCAATATCACCACCATTGGTCGGCTCAACGCCCATGACTAGCCCAGCCGCCCTTACCATCGTCAACGCCCTGGCCGCCAATGGGGGAGAGGCCTACTCGCTCAACGTACAGAGCCTTCTGGTCATCACCACGCTGGCCTTCCTGCCGGGGCTGCTTCTGTTGATGACCTCCTTCACCCGCATCATCATCGTGCTCTCGGTGCTGCGCCAAGCCCTGGGCATGCAAACCACGCCACCTAACATGGTGTTGGCGGCACTAGCGCTGGCGATGACCGTCTTCGTGATGCGCGGTGTCGTTCAGCAGGAGCAGGACAAGGCGCTGAACCCGTATCTCTCCGGGCAGATCACCTTCTCCCAGGCCGTGCAGGCCGCCGAACCGCCGATCCAGGATTTCATGCTCGCGCAAACCCGCAAGGCGCCGCTGCATTTGTTCGTCGATCTCTCCGGCGGGCATTACGACGATCCGAAATCCGTTCCCTTCACCGTGCTGGTCCCGGCCTTCGCCACCTCCGAGCTGGAAACCGCGTTCCAGATCTCCTTCCTCATCTATATCCCATTCGTCCTCATCGATCTCGCCGTCGCCTCCATCCTCATGTCGCTCGGCATGATCATGGTCTCGCCAACACTCATCTCGCTGCCGCTGAAGCTGCTGATGTTCGTCTCCATCCACGGCTGGGTTCTGGTTCTAGGCACGCTCGCCAACAGCTTTGCCGTGGGGCACTGACCATGCCGCTCTACATCAAGCTTCTGCACGAGGCGATGAGCACCGCCTTCAATGCCACGGCGCCAATCATTCTCATCCTGGTGCTCATCGGTCTGGTCACCGCCCTTCTACAAGGTGCCTTGCAAATCGAGGACGCCACCTTCGCCCTGCTGCCCAAAACCTTCGCCATGGTCATCCTGGCCCTCACAGGCGGTTTTGGCGCTCTCAATATGTTCGAGACTCTGGCAACGCTTTTCATCACCCATGCCCCAGAGCTGGTCCGGCAGGCATGGTACTAGACCAAGCCCAGATCATGCTCTGGCTCGGTCATTTCCTGTGGCCGTTCCTGCGTATCACCGGGCTTCTGCTCACCGCGCCGCTTTACGGCTCGAACCTGATCCCCTCGATGGTCAAAGCCATACTCGCCGCCACCTATGCCGCCGCATTGGCCATGTGGCTGCCCAACCTCCCGCCCTTTCCGGCCGACCCATTCAGCGCGTTTTACGCGGGCATCGTACAAATCGCCTATGGCGCGTTGCTGGGCATGGTCATGCAAATCGTCATCACCAGCATCGCCTGCGCGGGTGAAATCGCCGGCCTCTCCATGGGCCTCTCCTTCGCCGAGCTGCAATTCCGCGAATCCTCAGGCATCACGCCCGTGCTTTACGATGTCATGCTCTGGGCCGGACTGCTTGGCTTCATGGCCGCGGGCGGACCGCTCTGGCTGTTCTCCGCCCTGGCCCATTCCTTCGGCCACGGCATCGGTGTGGCCCCGCTCTCCTCCTGGGCCAGCCTCGCCGGGCTGGGCGGCACATTGATCAGCACCGCTCTCGGGCTGGCGCTGCCTGTGGTGGCGGTGTCGCTCTGCGTCAACCTCACCGTGGGCCTTACCACCATCTTCGCCCCGAGCATGAACCTGCTCTCCATCGGCTTCCCGCTGCTCATCCTGGCCGGGCTCTGGGTCGTTACCGCCAGCCTTCCTGCCATCGGCCCAACAGCGGCGCATCTTACCACCACCTGCATGGACGCTGTCACCGCGCTGCTGCCCCATGGCTGAGGATAGCGGCGACAAACGCCACGCCCCAACCGAGCGCCGCCTGGCCCAGGCGGCTGAGCGCGGCGATGTGCACCGCTCCGCCGACCTGCCCAAAGCCGCCGGCGTGGTCGTCGTCACATTGCTAAGCCTGGGGGCCGCCGCGAGCATCGGCGTGCATCTACAGGACGATGTCGCCGCCTGGCTCGCCACCGCCGGCACGTCGGACGGTTCCGCCGCCGCAGGTTGGAGCCGCGAGATGTTCCAGGCCATCTTCCCGCTACTGGTCCTCATCGCCGTCATCGCGCTTGCCGCCAGCTTTGCCTCCGGCGGCTGGGTCTTTGCGCTGCAATTGCTGAAATTCGACGCCTCGAAGCTGACGCCCCAGACCGGGCTCGGCCAGATCGTCTCCAAAACCAGCTTCATCGAAACCGGCAAATCCATCGTCAAATTCGCCGTCATCGGCGGGGTTGGGGCGCTGTCCATCTGGCTACGAGAGGACGATTTCATCGGCCTCGGCTTCCTGCCCTTCCCCTATGCCGGGCCTGTCATCGGCGTCACGTTGCAGGTCATCACCGCCATCTGCGTGGTGCTGTCGCTGTTCGCGGCGGGCGATCTGGGGCTGCAATACTGGCTGCACCGGCAAAAACTGCGCATGTCGGACACCGAAATCCGCGAGGAAATGAAGGAAGCCGCCGGCAACCCGCATGTAAAGGGCCGCCAACGCCAGCTCGCGCGCAAGATGGCCCGCGCCAGACAGATGCAGCGCATCCCCGAGGCGTCGGTCATCGTCACCAACCCCACGCATTACGCCTGCGCCATCCGCTACCGCCGTGGGTCGGACCAAGCCCCAATGCTGCTGGCCAAGGGCGTGGGGCTGCAAGCGCAGGAGATCGTCTCGCGCGGCCGGGGCTTAGGGATTCCGGTGGTGGAGGCTCCGCCTCTGGCCCGCGCCGTGTACCGGCATGTCGAGCCCGGCGAGCATGTGCCGGTGGCCGTGTACCGCGCCTGCGCCGAGGTGCTGGCCTATGTGTGGCGCATGCAGCAATGGCGCTCGCAAGGCGGCGCCAAACCGACCCCGCCCCCTATTCGAGAGGGCGAGATCGAGGTTTCACGCTGGACGCCTGAAAGTTAATTCTTCGGGTCGAAACCCAGGAAGCCAGCCTGCGGATTGGGCGTGCCCTTATCCCCCGTGACTGCGGGAGCCGTGCGGTGCGGCACCGGCTTGGGTGCCACGGCGTGGGGCGCGGAAACAGGAGCCGAATGCGTCTCCTTCGTCTTGCCCTTATGCACCGGCGCGGGCGTCGCGCCGCCCAGGCTCCAGGTCTGCCCAACCGGACCAGACACCCCACCCATCTCGTTGCGCGTCTGCAGGAGCAGGAAGGTGATGGTATTGCGGTTCAGCGCAATCGAGAGATCCAGCGGCGTTTCTCCAAACTGGTTCTTCGCGCCCAGGTCCGCACCACGGCTCAGCGCATCCTGCGCGGCGCTGTAATCCCCCTTATTCACCGCCGCGAACAAAGCGGCAGTCGGATCGCCCGCTGACGATTGCTGCATTTTCGGGCCCGTAGCCAGGGGCGCTCCGGTGCCGACACCCGGCACTGCGGGGGGCGCTATATCGGGGGTGCGGGCCTGCGGCTGGGGCGCGCCACCACCGCCCATCGATATCTGCGCCAAAGCAGGTCCGGCCCCCAAAAACAGGACCAGACCGAGGGCCGTAGAACGAAAATGTCTCATACTCAGATTCTCTAGCCGATGCTCCCAGGGCCGTCCATGCGGCCCCAGGGCCAGAATAAGCCTTATTTGCTCTGACCGCGCAGGGCCGCCAGCTCCGTCTGCAACCGTTCCACCTCGGCGCGCAGACTGGTGATTTCCTCCTGGGCCTCCTGGGGGGCTTCCTTTGCCGGTGCCGGAGCCTGTTTTGCTTCGCCTTCGCGGTAGAAAGGCGAGAACAGCGCCATGGCGCGCTCCATCATCTCCATGTTCTTGCGGCCGACCTCCTCCATCCCCGGCGGCATGAAGGGCCCGAGCGTCTTGCTTACCGTCGCGCGCACGTTCTCCTGCTGGCGGGCAAGGTTTTCCATCGCCTGTTCAAAATAGCGGGGCAGCAGGTTAGGCACGTTGCTGCCGTACACACCAATCAGCTGGCGCAGAAAATTCGTCGGCAGCAGGGCGTTGCCCTTGCCTTCCTCTTCCACGATGATCTGCGTCAGCACGCTGCGGGTGATATCCTCGCCGGATTTCGCGTCGTAAACCACGAAATCACGGTCCTTGCGGACCATTTCCGCCAGATTGTCCAAGGTGATGTAGCTTGAACTTTCGGTGTTATAGAGCCGCCGATTGGCGTATTTTTTAACAACCACGGGTTGCGACTTGGAATCGGCGTTTTCGGTCATGAATTTTTTTCTTCCATCCCATTGTCGCCGGTTCCCGGCGAGACGTTTTTATTCAAACACGAATTTTGTGCGTTGCACAGTGTCTTGGCGCGTTACACTTATGGCGGATCTCCCCGGGCCGCGCTAGGAGTCGCCCGGCGGGCAAGCAGGGACCGAATGTACGATGGACGACAACCTTGCCAGGGATTTTATAGTCCTGTGGCAGAGCGAGCTGACCGCCATGGCAGCGGACCGGGAGCTGCGCGAGACCTGGGCCGCCACTCTGGCGCTATGGGCGCAGGCCGCAAACGCCGCCGCCGCGTACCTGCCGCATGACCACTCGCCGGCCGGAAGCTCCCGCGCCACTCAGCCGGCGCGGGCCTCGTCCCCTGATGCTGCATCTCAGCCTGGCCTGGATGAAGTCGAGCAGCTTAAGCGCCGCGTCGCTGAACTGGAGCAGCGTCTGGGCGAATTCCTCGCCGGACAATCCCCCAAGCCCGGCGGCCCAGCAGACGGCGCTCGATGAGATCCTGCGCCGGGACCGGGCGCTGATTGCGGGCATCGCCGCCTATCGCAGCTCCCCCTATATGCGTGAGCTGCGCAACCCACCCGCCATCTGGGAGGAAGAAGAAACCCAGCTGCTGGATTACGGCGGCACCGGCCCGGCCGTGCTGTTCGTCCCCAGCCTGATCAACCGCGCCTATATTCTGGACCTGATGGAAGGCGGCTCCATGCTGCGTTTCCTCAGCACCCAGAACCTGCACCCGTATTTGCTGGACTGGGGCTGGCCCGGCGAGGTCGAGCGACAGTTCTCCCTTACCGACTACATCGCCGGGCGGTTGGAACGCGCCCTGGCCGCCATTCCCGGCCCGGTCATTTTGGCCGGATACTGCATGGGCGGGCTGCTGGCCCTGGCCTCGGCGCTGCGTGCCCAGCAATCGGGCACCAGCAAGGTCCGCGCTTTGGCCCTGTTCGCCACGCCGTGGGACTTCCACGCCGCCGACGCCACCCTGCCCAAGCGCGTCAGCGAGGCGATGCCCGCCATCGAGATGATGCTGCAATTCTCCAGCACCCTGCCCATCGACGCGCTGAACACCCTGTTCGCCATGGTCGACCCCTACGGCGTGGGCGACAAATACCGGGACTTCGCCGCGCAGGACCAAACCCTGCCCCGGGCGCAACGTTTCGTGGCCATGGAGGACTGGCTGGCCGACGGCGTGCCTCTGGCCGCCCCCGTGGCGCGCGAGACGCTCGGCGGCTGGTACGTGGCCAACACCACCGCCCGCAACCAATGGCGCGTGGCGGGCCAGGTGGTGGACCCGTCCCAGCTCACTTTGCCCGCCTTTTGCGCCATTCCGGCGCGAGACAGGCTGGTGCCCGCCGTTTCCGCCCAGGCCCTGGCGGCGCAGTTGGCCCAGGCCACGATCATCCAGCCCAAGGCAGGGCACATAGGCATGGTCGCGGGCTCTACCTCTGAAACTTCACTCTGGCGGCCTTTCGCGGATTGGGTCCACAGCCTATGATCCGGTAGCGCACAGAATGTCCGCGCAACGCGTGCCAACCAGAAGGAACAAACAATGGAAGACATCGTCATCGTCTCGGCCGCCCGCACCGCCGTCGGCAGCTTCAACGGCGCTTTCAGCTCCACCCCCGCGCATGTTCTCGGCAGCGTGGCGCTCAAGGCCGCCATCGAGCGCGCAGGGCTCTCTCCCGCCGATATCGACGAAGTCATTCTCGGCCAGGTGCTGAGCACCGCCCAGGGCCAGAACCCCGCCCGCCAGACCGCCCGCCTCGCCGGCATCCCTGACGACAAGACCGCCTTCGGCATCAACCAGGTTTGCGGCTCGGGCCTGCGCGCCGTGGCGCTGGCGGCCCAGCAGGTGCTCTCCGGCGAGTCCAAGATCGTCGCCGCCGGCGGGCAGGAGAGCATGAGCCTCTCGCCGCACGCCACCTATCTGCGCTCCGGCACCAAGATGGGCGACACCAACCTGATCGACACCATGATCAAGGACGGCCTGTGGGACGCCTTCAACGGCTACCACATGGGCGTCACCGCCGAAAACGTGGCCCGGCAGTGGCAGATCAGCCGCGACGAGCAGGACGCCCTGGCCCTGGCCTCGCAGCAGAAGGCCGCCGCCGCGCAGAAGGCCGGCAAGTTCAAGGATGAGATCGCCCCGGTGACCCTGACCACCCGCAAGGGCGAGGTCGTGGTGGACCAGGACGAGTATATCCGCCACGACGCCTCCCCCGAGACCATGGCCAAGCTCAAGCCCGCCTTCACCAAGGACGGCACCGTGACCGCCGGCAACGCCTCCGGCATCAACGACGGCGCCGCCGTGCTGCTGGTGATGAGCGCCAAGGAAGCCGCCGCCCGCGGCCTCACCCCGCTGGCCCGCATCGCCAGCTTCGCCACCGCGGGCGTGGACCCGGCGG
Source organism: Acidocella sp. (assembly GCA_027451225.1). Taxonomy (GTDB): domain Bacteria; phylum Pseudomonadota; class Alphaproteobacteria; order Acetobacterales; family Acetobacteraceae; genus Acidocella. Next base: position 57,908 of record DAIDJU010000078.1, read on the forward strand.
TGATGGGCTCCGGCCCGATCCCCTCCTCCAAGAAGGCCCTGGCCCGCGCGGGCTGGTCGGTGGCGGATCTCGACCTGATCGAAGCCAACGAGGCTTTCGCCGCCCAGGCCTGCGCGGTGAACAAGGATCTCGGCCTCGACCCGGCCAAGGTGAACGTGAACGGCGGCGCCATCGCCATCGGTCACCCCATCGGCGCTTCGGGTGCCCGCATCCTCACCACCCTGCTGCACGAGATGAAGCGCCGCGACGCCAAGAAGGGCCTCGCCACGCTGTGCATCGGCGGCGGCATGGGCGTTGCCCTGTGCGTCGAGCGCTAACGCTCACCCGAGAGACTAAACGGTAACGCTCAGTGTCTGGCCCGGAACTGGCAACGGTTCCGGGCTTTTTCTTTGCCGCAACGGCAGCTTGACAGCCACGCCCCTTCGCGGGGATGAAAGCTGTGGCGATCCGTTGAGGCAAACCACGCAACAAGCGAGGAAACATGGCCGTAAGTAAAGTTTACCCCAACGCCACCGCGGCCCTCACCGGGCTGCTCCGCGACGGCATGACGATCATGTCCGGCGGGTTTGGCCTGTGCGGCATCCCCGAGACGCTGATCGCCGCGATCAAGGCGTCCGGTGTGAAGGATCTCACCGTCATCTCCAACAATGCGGGCATCGACGGCGTGGGCCTCGGCGCGCTGCTGGAAACCCGGCAGATCCGCAAAATGGTCTCCTCCTACGTGGGCGAGAACGCCACCTTCGCCAAGCAATACCTCTCCGGCGAGCTGGAGATCGAGTTCAACCCCCAGGGCACGCTGGCCGAGCGCATCCGCGCGGGCGGGGCGGGCATCCCCGCCTTCTTTACCGCCACCGGCTACGGCACGGCCATCGCCGAGGGTAAGGAAACCCGGGAGTTCAACGGCCGCCATTACGTTATGGAAACCGGCCTGTTCGCGGATCTCGCCATCGTCCACGCCTACAAGGCCGATACCGAGGGCAACCTGATCTTCCGCAAGACCGCCCGCAATTTCAACCCGATGATGGCCACCGCCGCCAAGGTCACCGTGGCCGAGGTCGAACATCTGGTGGAGCCCGGCGAGATCGACCCGGACCACATCATCACCCCTGGCATCTTCGTCAAACGCATCGTCAAGCTCGACCATGTCGAGAAACGCATCGAACAGCGCACCGTGCGCAAGAGGGAGGCGTAATCATGCCCTGGACACGCGATCAAATGGCCGCCAAGGCCGCCGCCGAGTTGCAGGACGGGTTCTACGTCAATCTCGGCATCGGCATCCCCACGCTCGTGGCCAACCACATCCCCGCGGGCATGACCATCCAGCTGCAGTCCGAGAACGGCATGCTGGGCATGGGCCCCTTCCCCTATGAGGGCGAGGAGGACGCGGACCTCATCAACGCCGGCAAGCAGACGGTCACCGCCCTGCCCACCACCAGCTTCTTCGACTCCGCCGCCAGCTTCGCCATGATCCGCGGCGGGCACATCAACATCTCCATCCTCGGCGCATTACAGGTGGCCGAGAATGGCGACCTCGCCAACTGGATGGTTCCGGGCAAAATGGTGAAAGGCATGGGCGGGGCCATGGACCTTGTGGCCGGCGTGCCGCGCGTGGTGGTGCTGATGGAGCACACCGCCAAGGGCGAGCCGAAAATCCTGAAACAATGCACCCTGCCGCTCACTGGCAAGGGCGTGGTCAGCAAAATCATCACCGACCTCGCCGTGTTCGACGTGGTGAAGGACAGCTCCCCGGGCCTCGTGCTCGTCGAGCACGCGCCGGATGTGACCATCGAGCAGATCCGCGAACTCACTCAGGCGGACTTCATCGTCGCCAGCTAAGAGATTGTTTGAAAAGTCGCTCTGGTAAGTCGTCCAGGGGGATTTTCCAGCACCGGAGCGGAGCGTACTCCAATACGTGAGGACCGGCGCTCAGGAAATCCCCTCTGGACGGCCGCCAGAGTCGAGTTTGCAAACAAACTCCAAGGGAGCCTCCTCCCTTACCTACTGTAACCCTTACCCCGCTTGACGTTTCGGGCCGAAGGCACCATTAGAGTGCCAGGCCGTCCGTGCCGGGTGCCGCCCATCGTCCAGGGTTGGCGCAATCTCTCATATTCCTATCCGTGCCGCGGCAGCCCTGTCGTGGCGACTCCATCGATCGGATCCCCATGCATCTCGCCGAATTAAAGGCAAAAACCCCCACCGACCTCCTGGCCCTGGCCGAGGAGCTGGAGGTCGAGAACGCCTCCTCCCTGCGCAAGCAGGACATGATGTTCGCCATCCTGAAAGCCTGGGCCGAGACCGACCAGGCCATTCACGGCGATGGCACGCTCGAAATCCTTCCCGATGGCTTCGGCTTCCTGCGCAACCCTGAAGCCAACTTCCTCCCCGGCCCCGAGGACATCTACGTCTCCCCCGCCCAGGTGCGCCGCTACGGCCTGCGCACGGGCGATACGGTCGATGGCGAGATCCGCGCGCCGAAGGAAGGCGAGCGCTATTTCAGCCTCGTGCGCGTGGACAAGATCAATTTCGAGTCCCCCGAGGCGGTGAAGCACCGCATCAATTTCGACAACCTGACCCCGCTCTACCCCACCTCCCGCCTGAAGATGGAAGTGGAGATCGCCGAGCCGACCGTTAAGGGCCAGCAGAAGGACTACACCTCCCGGGTCATCGACCTGGTCGCCCCCATCGGGAAGGGCCAGCGCGCTCTGGTCGTCGCACCGCCGCGCACCGGCAAGACGGTGATGCTCCAGAATATCGCCGCCTCCATCACCGCCAACCATCCGGAAGTCTTCCTGATGGTGCTGCTGATCGACGAGCGCCCCGAGGAAGTGACCGACATGTCCCGCTCCGTGCGCGGCGAGGTCGTGGCCTCCACCTTCGACGAACCGGCAACCCGCCACGTGCAGGTGACCGAGATGGTGCTGGAAAAGGCCAAGCGCCTCGTCGAGCATAAGCGCGACGTGGTGATCCTGCTCGACTCCATCACCCGCCTCGCCCGCGCCTACAACACCGTTGTGCCCTCGTCCGGCAAGGTGCTCACCGGCGGTGTGGACGCCAACGCCCTGCAG
>DAIDJU010000079.1 GCA_027451225.1 Acidocella sp.
CCTGTTGCCCAGTGCCGAACGGCCGCCTATAAGCCCCCGGCAGCGACCCCCGGAGAGGTGCCAGAGTGGCCGATTGGGGCAGTCTCGAAAACTGTTGTGCGTGCAAGCGTACCGTGGGTTCGAATCCCACCCTCTCCGCCATTTACCCCCAATAATCTGAAAGCATCCAACAACACGCCAGCCTTGTCCGGCTGCGGAAGCGCGGCGGCGCTTTTGTTCACGCCGCCGCTGGTGGATTAATTCCCGAGCAGGCCCTTCAGCTGGCCGCCGACACCGTTGGTGATCGAACCGCCGTTCTTGATCGCGCCTTGAAGTGCGCCTTGGGCGGTGGATTGCAGCTGCTGGGTAAGCGCGGTGGAGGCCGCTTGGGTCGCCTCGCTGGTGATGGTGCCGAGCACCTGGTTGGCGACTTCCGCCGCCGTGGCGCCGCCACTGGCCTGGCCGATATTGGTCAGGTGGATATCCGGCAGCGGCACGGTGAGGCTCTTGCCGTTGAGCGCCGTGGCGGCGACGCTGATCTGCCCGCCGGTGATGTACAGATCCTTGATGACTTCCTTGCGGCCGGGCTTGCCGCTCTGCTGCGCCGGTGCCTGCTCCCCGCCGCTCGCGCTGCTGGCATAGGCCTGCACGTTGTGCTGGATGGTTTGCAGGTTGCTGCCGTCGCCCAGGCCCTTCACCTCGTAGGTGACGTGCGGCTGCGCGATGGTGACGGTGTTGATTACAATCGGGCCGTTGCCGGAGATGCTGGAAGTGTCCAGCTGCACGGCGGCCTGGCCCAGGGTGATCGCTTGGCCAGAGGAATAGCCCGCCGGGTTGCTGACGCTGATGCCGGAGATCGACCCCGCGCCGGAGGTGAGCGAGAGATGCACCCCATCCACCGAGACGGTGGTCTGGGTGGCGGCGGAGCCGTATTTCTCGATGGCTGTCTTGATCAGCGAATCAAGGTTGGAGAACAGGTAATAGGCGGCGCCCGCGATGAGCAGCAGCAGCACCACGAGCGCGAGGCCAAGTTTCTTCCACATGTGGGGGGTCCTTTTCGGCTGGCATTTGTCCCGGCTGCGAATCTAAACCGCAGATTGCGGCGCGGAAAGGGCAAAGCCGGGGCAGGAGGTGAATTGTCACGCAAGGCTGCGTTGCCTCGACTCGCTGTGTTGGCTAGCGTGTTGCGCATGATGCGGTTCCTTATGTCCGGCCTGATTCTGCTGGGGGCGGCCGGCCCGGCTTTGGCGGATGGCTTGCCTGCGCGCGAGCCTGGGTTGTGGCAGAGCACCTCCACGGTGATGGGGCCTGACGGCCAGCCTCTGGCCAATGCCATGAATGTGGTGACCGTGAGTTGCGTGGACGCGCTCACGGATCAGAAGTTCTTCCTCAGCAATCAGAGCGCGTGCAGTAACCTGGCCGTCTACGGCAAGGGGGGCAGCTACAAGATCGAGGGCAGCTGCATCCAGAGTGGCAAGACGTCGGTGATTCATGAGACGTTGGACTATGCCGACAGCAAGGACGTGACCCTGACCGCGAAGCTCGGGGCGATGACCGTGCATTCCCAGCTGCAATGGCAGGGCATGTGCCCGGATGGGATGCAGCCGGGCGATGAGGGTGATATCGAGAACGGGACCTTCGTGAAGGCCGACAACATCAACGACCAGGCCAATCAGTAACGCAGCTGTCCCGGCGCGCGGCGCTATTCCTTTTGCCGAGGTCAGGCGGCTGGCCATCATGGCCATGCTCGGCTTTGCTTCGGGCCTGCCCTGGGCGCTCTCGGGTCCCACGTTGCGCATGTGGATGTCGACCGAGCATGTGGCGCTCGGGCTGATTGGGCTGACGGCGAATATCAGCCTCGCTTATCTGCTGAAATTCGTCTGGGCCCCGGTGTTCGACGAGGTGAAGCCGCTCTTCCTGGGGCGGCGGCGGGGCTGGCTGATCACGGTGCAGCTCGCGCTGGCCGGGGCTATCGCGGCGCTGAGCTTGAGCGATCCGGTGGCGCATATCGGGCTGACCCTGGCGCTGGGCGCGCTGGTGGCGTTCTGCTCGGCCAGCCAGGATATCATCATCGACGCGTGGCGCATCGAGAGTTTCGCGCCCAAGCTGCAAGGCATGGCCCTGGCGGCGGAGGTTTGGGGCTGGCGCGTGGCGTTCCTGGTCTCCAATGCCGGGGTGATCGCGCTTTCGGTAAAGACCGGCTGGCATGTGGCGGTGGGGCTGATGGCCGTGCTGGCGCTGCTGGGGCTGGTGGCCACGCTGCTGGCCAAAGAGCCCGAGGTGGCGCGCGAGCATGTGCCCGCCAGCGTGGCGGCGCGCTTCGCCGTGGCGGTGAAGGAGCCGCTGACGGAATTCCTCTCGCGCCGTGGGGCGGCGGTGGCGCTGGCTTTCATCCTGCTGTTCCGGCTGGGCGGGGCGCTCGGCGCGCCGATGCTCGCACCTTATTATACGTGGCTGGGCTTCAACCGCGCGGCCATCGCGGTGGCGAACGGGCCGGTCTCGCTGCTTTGCGGCTTGGCGGGCACGGCGCTGGGGGCGGTGCTGGTGGCGCGCGTCGGCGTGGGGCGGGCGCTGCTGCTCACCGCGCTGCTGCAGGTGGCGGCCTTGTGCATGTATCCGGTGCTGGGGCTGTTTCCGCATGCGCCGCATATTCTGGTGGCGATCTCGGCGCTGGAGGCGTTTACCGACGCGTTCTCGGACACGGCGTTCCTCTCCTATATGTCCGGCCTGTGCCACCCGGAGCATACGGCCACGCAATATGCGCTGCTCTCCTCGCTCGCCCCCTTGGCGCTGCATACGGTGGCGGGGGCCTCGGGCTTCGTGGCGGGGAAGGTCGGGTTTCTGCCGTTCTTCCTCGGCTGTGCCGCGGCGGCGTTGCCGGGGGTTGTGCTGCTGCTGGTGATTCTGCGCGCCTATCCGCCGGCGCAGCGGCGGGCGGCTGTCGTACCGGAATAACACCCGCTTGGCGGTTTTGGGTGTATTCTGCCGCCGGTTCGCACAGCAGGAGGAAAGCCATGCCGAAAAAAATTCTGATGATCGTCGGGGATTTTGGCGAGGATTACGAGATCATGGTGCCGTTCCAGGCGCTGATCGCCGTGGGGCATCGGGTGGATGCCGTCTGCCCGGATAAGAAGGCGGGCGAGAAGATCGCCACCGCGATTCATGATTTCGAGGGCCACCAGACCTATACCGAGAAGCCGGGGCATAATTTCATGCTCAACGCCAGCTTCGCCGAGGTGAAGGCCGAGGATTACGACGCGCTGGTGGTGCCGGGCGGACGCGCGCCGGAATATCTGCGCCTGAATGCCAAGGTGCTGGACGTGGTGCGGCACTTCTTTGCCGCCAACAAACCGGTGGCGGCGATCTGCCATGGCGCGCAGCTTCTGGCCGCCGCCGGGGTGCTGGAAGGGCGCAAATGCTCGGCTTACCCCGCCTGCGGCCCGGAGGTGACTTTGGCCAAGGGCACCTATGCCGATATTCCCGTGGACGCCGCCGTGACCGAGGGCAATCTCGTCAGCGCCCCGGCCTGGCCCGCGCACCCCTCCTGGCTGGCGCAGTTCCTGGCGTTGCTCGGCACCAAGATCACCCACTGAAGCGGGTGCTGCCCGGCATCCGGCGCCTGTGCTAGGCTGGCGCCGGATGAAGGGAAGGAGAGGCTGGTGTGCAGGCTGTTTGTCGGCGCTGATCCGGCGCTGTGGGAGAAGGTGACGCATTCCCTGCGGGTGCATGGGGTGAGCACGAGCATCCGCATCGAGGCGTTTTTCTGGCGGGTGCTGGAGGAAGCCGCGCGGCGCGATGGCCTGAGCCTGAACGAGCTGCTGACCCGGCTTTACGATGAAGTGGCCCAGGCGGACCGGGATGCGGTGAATTTCGCGTCTTTCCTGCGGGTGTGCTGCGGGCGGTATCTGGCCTTGCAGTTGGCGGGGGAGATCCCCGAGGATCAGGCCGTGCCGATCCGCTCGCTGGATGCCGGGGCGATTCTGGAGCGCGAGCGCCGCCAGCGTTTGGCGGTTGCGGATGCGGGTTGAGTTCGAGGATGACCGCCTGCGCATCAGCCATGGCGAGGGCGATGCCGATACGGCGGTGATCGCCTTTGCCGGGGTGGGGCTGGCCCTGGGCGGGATCCAGATCGAGGAATTCAGCTCCAGCCTCAGCCGCGCGGGGCAAGGCGGGCGGCCATCGGCGATCTTCGTCATCGATAAGCGGCGGCGCTGGTATAATGACGGCATCGCCACGCCGATTGTGGAGGTTGTGAACGGCGTGCTGGCGCGGTTGGGCGCGCGGCGGGTGGTGGCGCTTGGCAACAGCATGGGCGGGTTCGGGGCGGTGGCGTTGGGGCCGCGTTTTCCGGGCTGCGTCCGGGTTGTCGGGTTCTCGCCGCAATCCTCGGTGCGGGCGGACTTGGTGCCGTTCGAGGCGCGCTGGCCGGAATGGCGGGCGGGGATCGCGCAATGGGATCTGCCCGATGCCGTAGCGCTGGGGGATGCGGCGGAGAGCCACCTGTTCTTTGGGCGGGGCGATAGGCTGGACATGCAACATGCCGCGCGCTTCGCCGCCGCGGGTTTGCCGTTCCGGCACATTTACCGTGTGGCGGGAACGGACCATGATCTGGTGCGGGATTTGAAGCGCCGGGGAGCGCTCTCGCCGCTGTTGGAGGCGTTGATCTGGGCGGAAAAGCTGGAGCCTGAGGTTGTTGCGCGGATCGCGGCGCGCGGGGGCTCATGGCTGGGGCGCAAATTCGGGGCGCATCCGCTGCGGTCCACTTGAGGCAGATCAAGGTCCACCCCATATCGGACTGGCAAGGTCTGGTTGCCTATTGAGGGACCAAACTTGGCGTTGCCTTTTTGAAGGGACGATAAGGAGTACGATTGATGGATTTTGAAAAATTCACTGAACGCGCGCGTGGATTTGTGCAGGCGGCGCAGACCATCGCCACGCGCGAATATAACCAGCAGATCACGCCGGAGCATTTGCTCAAGGCGTTTCTCGACGACGAGGAAGGTGCGGCCAGCGGGCTGATCCGCATGGCGGGCGGCGACCCGGTTGCCGCCAAGCGTGCGGTGGACGAGGCGGTGCAGAAGATCCCCAAGGTGCAGGGCTCGGGTGCGGGCCAGCCGGGGCTGACGCCGGATTTCGTGCGTGTGCTCGATGCCGCGCAGCAGGCCGCCACCAAGGCGGGCGATGCCTTTGTGGCGCAGGACCGCATTCTGGTGGCGCTGGCCGCGAGCGGCGGGGCGGCGGGCAAGGCGTTGCAGGCGGCGGGCGTTTCCGCCCAGGCGCTGGAGCGCGCGGTGAACGAGGTGCGCAAGGGCCGCAAGGTGGATTCCGCCACGGCCGAGCAGCAATTCGACGCGCTGAAGAAATACGCCCGCGATGTGACGCAGCTTGCCCGTGAGCAGAAGCTGGACCCGGTGATCGGGCGTGACGAGGAGATCCGCCGCGCCATCCAGGTGCTGGCGCGGCGCACCAAGAATAACCCGGTGCTGATCGGCGAACCCGGCGTGGGCAAGACCGCGATCGTGGAAGGGCTGGCGCTGCGCATCGTCAATGGCGATGTGCCGGAGAGCTTGCGCAACAAGCGCGTGCTCTCGCTCGACCTCGGCGCGCTGGTGGCGGGGGCGAAATTCCGTGGCGAGTTCGAGGAGCGGCTGAAGGCCGTGCTCAAGGAGATCGAGTCCGCCGAGGGTGAGATCATCCTGTTCATCGACGAGATGCACACGCTGGTGGGGGCGGGCAAGGCGGACGGGGCGATGGACGCTTCCAACCTGCTCAAGCCGGAACTGGCGCGTGGCGCGCTGCATTGCGTGGGCGCGACGACGCTGGACGAGTACCGCAAGTATATCGAGAAGGACGCGGCGCTGGCGCGGCGTTTCCAGCCGGTGTTCGTGGATGAGCCGAGTGTCGCCGACACCATCTCGATCCTGCGCGGCATCAAGGAGAAATACGAGCTGCACCACGGCGTGCGCATCGCCGATAACGCGCTGGTCGCCGCGGCCACCCTCTCCAGCCGCTACATCACCGACCGGTTTCTGCCCGACAAGGCGATCGACCTGGTGGACGAAGCCGCCTCGCGCCTGCGCATGCAGGTTGATTCCAAGCCCGAGGCGCTGGACGAGCTTGACCGCCGGCTGATCCAGCTGAAAATCGAGCGTGAGGCCTTGCGCAAGGAATCCGACCCCGCCTCGCGCGACCGGCTGGAGAAGCTGGAGGGTGAACTCGCCGAGCTCGAGGAGCAATCCACCGCCCAGACGGCCAAATGGCAGGCCGAGAAGGCGCAGATCGCCGATGTCAGCAAGCTGAAGGAACAGCTCGAGCAGGCGCGCAACGATGTCGAGGCGGCGCAGCGCAAGGGCGATCTCGGGCGGGCGTCCGAGCTGCTTTATGGGCGGATCCCCGAGCTTGAGAAACAGCTGAACGCGGCCCAGGACGGC
>DAIDJU010000080.1 GCA_027451225.1 Acidocella sp.
GAGGTTTTATCGTGACCTATGATTTCGCGCCGCTGTTCCGCACCGCCATCGGGTTCGACCGTCTGGCCCGCCTTGTCGATACCGTGCCGCAGGACGCCGCCGGTTATCCGCCCTACAATATCGAGAAGACCGGCGAGGACACATACCGTGTTACCCTCGCCGTGGCCGGGTTCTCCGCCGATGACATCGAGCTGACGGTGAAGGACAATGCCCTGTTCGTGTCCGGCAAGGTTGCCGAGGCCCCGGAGCAGAAGGCTGAGTTCCTGCATCGCGGTATCGCCGCGCGGGCGTTCTCGCGCCGCTTTGTGCTCGCCGACCATATGGTGGTGGAAGGCGCCGAGTTGAGTAACGGCTTGCTGCACATTGCCCTGCGCCGCGTGGTGCCGGAGAGTGCCAAGCCCCGGCGCATCGCCATCAATACGCAGACGGCCCCGCAGCAATTGCCGCGGGCGGCGTAATCAGGAGAGGGGGCGGCAACGCCCCCTTTTTTACGGCGTCTTCAGCAGGTCCGTGCCGATAAAGGTGGGGATTACCAGCAGCACCGCGCCATGGTGCATCACCGTCAGCGCCGGGCCGGGCTCGAAACTCCTGAAGTCACCCGCGAATTTCGCCGCCGTGGCGCTGGTGCTGCCGGGCATGGCGATAACCAGCACAGTCTTGCCCAGCAGCGACGATGGCGGTGCCGAGAACGCGAACTGATGCGGCTCGATGCCGAACACCGTGACGGCGACAGGCGAGTTCCGCAGCGCGTAGCCGATTTTCCCGGCATCGAACCATTTCTGCGTGGCGATGGCGTCCACCCCGGGCGGAATTTGCGTGGCGATGGAATCCCAATCCACAGCCTGCAACAGCGGCGATTTGCCGGGGGCAAACGCACGGTCGAGATTAGGGATGAAGCCCAGCGAAATCTCCGCCGCGATGAACAAAGCCGCCATGCCGAGCAGGCTGGCAGAGGCCAGCGCCACGGCATTGCGCAGCTTGGGGCGGAAATCCGCGGCCCAATTACCGAGGAGCGGGAACAACATCAGGTATCCCGGCATCGCCCAATGGTAGAGGATACGCGTGGAGGACCACAGCCCCACCACGGAGAACAGCACCACAGGGATGACCGCCGCCCAAGCCAGCAGCCAGTTGCGCCGCTCGGTGGGGCCTTGGGCGAAGCCGCGCAGCATCAGCCAGACCATCGGCAGCCAGAGCCAGGGCAGCAAAAACAGCGCCTCGCCGCCCCAGATGGTGAACGGCATGCCCGGGCGCAGCCGCAGGCCCGTGGCGCGCCCGCCCTGGTAGTGGAAGCTGGCCCAGCCATGGGTGGCGTTCCAGTACAGCACCGGCGCGAATAGCAGCACGGCGGTCAGCGCGGCCAGCCAGGGGCCAAGCCCGCGCAACTCGCGGCGGGAGGTTTTGTCGCTCAGCACCGCCAGCGCCGTACCCGCCAGCACAAAAGCGGCGCTGTATTTGGAGAGCAGCGCCAGCCCGCCGAACACGCCCGCCGCGAGCCACCAATTCTGTGTCGGCTTGCCGTCGGGCAGCCCCAGCGCGCGGATGACGGCGTAGAGGAAAGCCAGCAACGCCGCGTCCAGCGGCCCGTCTGGCAACACCCAGCAGCCGAAGGCCAGCGAGAATACCGGCGAGATGGAATATGCCACCACCGCCCAGAACGCCGCCCGCGCGCCGTAAAGCCGCGCGGTGATGGCGTAGATCAGCCAGGAGGAAACAGCCGAGAGCGCGACGAAGGGCAGTCGCACCACAATCGGCGCGGCGCTGCCGGTGAGCGCCCGCGCGCCGAGTTCCAGCCACCAGGAGGCGAGAGGATGGTCGAAATACGAGGCGGCGAAGCTGTGCGACGCCGCGACCATATAGCTTTCGTCGATGCCCAGGCCCGTGAACCCGGCAAAGACCAGCCGGAACCCCAGCGCAATGAGAACAACCCAGAACGCCGGGGACATGAGGGGCTGCTTACTCCGCCATGGCCGAGGCTTCGGAGCGTGTCGCCCCCACGCGCCCGGCCAGAGACGCCGCCATGAACGGGTCCAGCGCGCCATCCAGCACCGCGGCAGGATTGCCGCTCTCGCAGCCGGTGCGCAGGTCCTTCACGAGCTGGTACGGGGCCAGAACATAGGAACGGATCTGGTGGCCCCAGCCGATCTCGGTCTTGGAGGCCTCGGTCGCCGCCGCCGCAGCCTCGCGCTTTTGCAACTCCTGCTCGTACATACGCGCTTTCAGCATGTTCATCGCCGTGGCGCGGTTGCGGTGCTGGGAGCGGTCCGTCTGGCAGGCCACGATGATGCCCGTGGGAATATGCGTGATGCGGATGGCCGATTCGGTCTTGTTCACATGCTGGCCACCGGCACCGGAGGCGCGGAACGTGTCCACTTTCAGGTCGGCGGGGTTGATCTCGATCTCGATTGTGTCATCGACCACCGGATACACCCACACCGAGGCGAAACTGGTCTGGCGGCGGTCATTGGCGTCAAATGGCGAGATGCGGACCAGACGATGCACGCCCGCCTCGGTCTTCAGCCAGCCATAGGCGTTGGGGCCGGAGATTTGCAGGGACATGGACTTGATGCCCGCCTGCTCGCCCTCGGATTCGTCCAGCACCTCGACCTTGAAGCCCTTGCGCTCGGCCCAGCGCATATACATGCGCGCCAGCATCTGGGCCCAGTCCTGGGCCTCGGTGCCACCGGCGCCGGCGTTGATTTCCATGAAGGCATCGCGGCTATCGGCTTCGCCGGAGAGGAGGGATTCAGTCTCCTTCTCCTTCACGCCTTCGGCCAGGCGCTCCAGCGTGGCGATGGCATCCTTGACCATCGCCTCGTCGCCCTCGGCTTCGGCCATTTCGATCAGCTCGACCGCATCCTTGGCCTCGGCCTCGATCGCGCGCACGCCATCGATCATCGACGCCAAGCGGTTACGCTCGCGCATCACGGCCTGGGCGGCCTCGGCGTCATTCCATAGATTCGGGTCTTCGGAACGGTGGTTCAGCTCTTCGAGCTTGATGACAGCGGCATCCCAGTCAAAGATGCCTCCTCAGCAGGGCGACCGAGCGGCCGATCTGCTCATTCAGTTGGTCGGATTCAGCGGACATGCGCCACGATATAGGCGTTGCCGCGCCGAAAGAATAGAGGCTGCTCAGCGCACGCCACTGGTTCTAGCGCGCTGAGCCGTAATTTGGCGCCTTAAATCAGGAAGGGCAGCACACGCGGGGGGCTGGGCGGACGCCAGTTGCTGGTGAGCGAGATACGCTCGAGCCCGGCCACCAGATCCTCGCCGTCGTAATTATACTCGCCGGGGCGGATCGTCTGGCCCACACGGAAGCTCTGGATCTGGCCGGTCTCGGTGCTGATCTGCAGGGCGAATTTGCACACCCAACGAGCATCCGCGCCGCGCCGGAAATGACTGATCAGGTTATCGTCCATAACTGCACCTTTGCGATACCGAAGTGCGATGTAAGGACATTAAATCAATAGACAAAAATAGCATGTAGTTCACATATAAGAAACGCGGCGAAGGCATAGCCCGCGCCGCGTTGGTAAATCTTTGTTTTAAATCAAATCAGTATAGGCCGCCCAGCGAATTGTCGATGGTCGATGGCTGGGCGGGCGTTCCCGGCTGGGCGGGGGCCGTGCCGCCCGGCGTAGTGCCGGCAGCGCCGTTATCCGCGCCGCCAAGCAGCCCGTTCTGCGCCTGCGCGCCTGGTGCCTGGCCGGTCTTGAAGGCTTCCGTCACCATCGTGCCATCGGGCTCGGCCGCCTGTTGCAGCGTCATGCCCTGGGGGGCGGTCCAATCCATGTTGGGCTGATTGGCCAGCGCCACCTTCATGTATTCATTCCAGATCGGTCCGCAGACATTGCCGCCGGTCTGGTCGTTGCCGAGGCTCTTTGGGGTGTCGAAGCCGATCCAGCAGCCGGTGACGATGCCGGGGGTGAAGCCGATGAACCAGGCGTCGTTGAAGTTGTTGGTGGTGCCGGTCTTGCCCGCCACGGGTTGGGTGATCCCCGCAACGGCGAGTTTGCCCGTGCCGCGCAGCACCACACCCTTCATCATGGTGATCATCTGGAACACCGAATTCGGGTCCGCCAGCTGCTGGCCGGAGAGGTTGAGCTGCGGCATCTGGCCGGGATCGGCGTTGTTGACGCAGTTATCGCAGACCTGCCCAGGGGCCTGATACAGCACCGTGCCGTCCGGGTTTGTCACGCTGTCGATCAGGCTTGGCGTCACCTGCCGCCCGTATTGGTCCAACGCCGCATAGGCGGCAGCCATCTTCCACAAAGTGGTGTCGATAGCGCCAATGGCCGACGGGTAGTAAGGCGGCATCTGGTCCACGATGCCGAAATTCTGGAAGGTGGTGGCCACGTTCTTCAGCCCGATCTGCTGGGCCAGATGCAGCGTGGCGAGATTGAGCGACTGCTCCAGCGCATGGAAGATTGGCACCGGGCCCTGGAAGGTCTGCTCGTAGTTGCCTGGGCGGTACACGGTGCCGTCGGGCAGTTGCACCACGAAGGGGCCGTCCAGCACCGGGGCGTCGGGCTGGATGCCCTGCTCCATGGCGGTGAGGTACACCAGCGGCTTAACCGAGGAGCCGGGCTGGCGCTGCGCCTGGGTCACGCGGTTGAAGGGGCTGATGTCATGGCTCCACCCGCCGACCATGGCGATCACGCGGCCCGTCACGGGGTCCAGGGAGACAAGCGCGCCCTGGATGGTGGGGATCTGCTCCAGGTTCAGTTTCCCATCGCCCGAGACCATGACGATATCGCCTTGGTGCAGCACGTCCGAGACCGCGGAGGGGCGCGGGCCGAAGCCGCCGTTCACCGGCGGGCGGGCCCAGCGCATATTGGCCAGCGGCAGGTCGCCGGTCTGCGGATTGCCGGTGGCGGGGTCGATGGAGCCGATCTTCGCGCTCTGCCCGGAGGCGGAGAGCACGATGCCCAGCCGCCATGTCTGGCGCATGCCCGGCGGGTTGGCCTGTTTGGCGAGGTCCGCCTGCCAGTTATCGGCGAGGGCGGCATCATCCACATGCGCTACGCGGCCATGCCAGCCGGCATAGTTATGGTCGTATTGCTCCAGCCCGTCGCGCATGGCGTCGGTGGCGGCTTGTTGCAGCTTCGGGTCCAGGCTGGTGTGCACCACCAGCCCGCCATTATTCACCGTGTCGGCACCGAATTTCTGGATCAGCTGGGCCTTCACCGCATCGGCGAAATAACCGCCATTCACCACGCCTTTGCTGGTCACGCCCGCGCGCGGCAGCAGCGGCTCGGCGGTGGCGGCGTCGGCTTGGGCCTGGGAGATCGCGCCATCGGCCAGCATGCGGCTGATGATGAAGTTGCGCCGCTGGAGGCTGTCGGCCGGGTGCAGGAAGGGGTCGTAATTGGTCGGGGCCTTGGGCAGGGCGGCCAGCGTGGCGGCCTGGGCGATGTCCAACTGGCTCAGCGGCTTGTTGAAATAGGTCATCGCCGCGGCGGCGATGCCGAAGGAGTTGTGCCCGAGATCAACCTCGTTGAGGTACAGGGTGAGCACTTGCTGCTTGGTCATCGCCTGGGAGACGCGCATGGCCAGCAGCGCCTCCTTGATCTTGGTGGCGAAGGTGATGTGGTTGTCCAGCAGCATGTTCTTTACCACCTGCTGGGTGATGGTGGACGCGCCGATGGGCCGCCGGCCGGAGCCGATGAGCGTGATGTCGGTAATCGCGGCGCGCAGCATGGCCGCCGGGTTCACGCCCGGCTCCACCCAGAACAGCTTGTCCTCGGCCGAGATGAAGGCCTGCCCCACCATCGGCGGGATCTGGTCGTAGGTGACGTAAATGCTGTGCTGGCCGCCAAGCTCCGAGACGAGCTGGAAATCGCTGGCGAAGACGCGGCTTTCCAAGGGCGGCTTGTAGGTCTTCAGGCTGTCGATGCTCGGCAGCCCGGCGGAGAAATAGAGGAAGGCGAGACCACCGCCGACCAGCCCGAGGACGATTCCGAGAAACACCAGCCGGTACAGCCCGGAGACGAGAAAGCCGAGCACAGTGCCCAGCAGGCCGTGCCTGCGGGGGCCGCGGGGCGGGCGCGGAGCGCGGGGTTGGGGCTCGTGGTCGCGGCGGGGAGGGGCCAGGCGTTCGCCGGCTGAAAAGGAGTCTCTCTGGTCGGACATGGCTGGGCTATTAGCACCGCGTTTTCAGGGGGGCGAGGATACGGGAAATAAAAACGATGCAATCAGCGAGGATCGCGGCGGTTTTATGGCTTTATCTCAGCCGGCGAGGCGCCGCCCGGCATATTCGGCGAAATAACGGTCGATCGCCTGGACCAGATGGTCCGTCATCACCGCCCGCTGCTTGGGGTCGCGCAGGCGTTTTTCATCCAGTTTGTTGGTCAGGCAGCCCATCTCCAGCAGCGCCGAGGGGGTGGAGGGGTCGCGCAGCACGGCGAAATTGGCGCTGCGATGCGGGTCGGGCAGCAGCGGCACCACGCCGTCGAAACTCTCTTTTATATCCTGCGCCAAGCTCTGCGAGCCGATCTTGGTGGCACGGGTCTCCAGGCTGGCCAGGATGTTCGCCACTTGCGGGGAGACGCCGGTGATCTGGCCGGGCGTGCCGTCGCTGCTGTTTTCATCGTCGGCGATGCTGGCGGCCAGTGCGTCCGAGGCGTTGTCCGACAGCGTGAACACCGAGGCGCCGCGCATGTCCGGGTCGGGCAGATGGTCGCAATGCAGGGCCAGGAACAGGCTGGCCTTGGCCTTCATCGCCATGTTCACGCGGCCTTCGAGCGTGACGAACACATCGCGCGTGCGGGTCATGGCCACCTGATAACGGC
Source organism: Acidocella sp. (assembly GCA_027451225.1). Lineage (GTDB taxonomy): Bacteria > Pseudomonadota > Alphaproteobacteria > Acetobacterales > Acetobacteraceae > Acidocella. Next base: position 6,792 of record DAIDJU010000080.1, read on the forward strand.
TGGTTTTCAGCAAGGAGCGGCGAAGATCCAGCCCGGTGGCGAGGGTAATGTGCTTCTCGAACACCCCATCCGGCGCGATGGCCCCAGGGTCGTGCCCGCCATGGCCGGGGTCGATCATGATCAGCGGCTTTTGCGGCAGAGCGGCGCTGGCGCGGCTTGGCGCGGCAAGCCCGGCGGCGAGCCCGCCAAGAGCGAGCGCCATGAAGCCCCTTCGGTTCGAGTCGCATTTCATGCACATGGGTTGGATGCTATCACAGAACATTCGCTATTGGCTAGGAGCCGTTGATTTCCCTCAAAAATAGATCTTTTGGCATTTGCCGCGAAGTTAATTTGCCGAGACGGCTTGCCTAACCCATCCAGCTTCGGCTATAGGCTCGCCCACACGGAGTGTAGCTCAGCCTGGTTAGAGTACTGTGTTCGGAACGCAGGGGCCGGAGGTTCGAATCCTCTCACTCCGACCATCTTTTCCCTTACAATTCAGCGGTTTAAGATGGTACGGCGTCAAGGTTGCGCCGCGCCGTTTGCTGGCATATCCCCTTCTCACAGCATAATTTTGCCGCCGGGGAGAGCCGCATGACCAGACCAGCCTCCGGGGAAATCGCCCGCGCCCGCAACGCCGTCATCGCCGCCTATCTGGGTTGGACGCTCGACGCGTTCGATTTCTTCATCCTGATCTTCACCTTTGACGATGTAGCCAAGACCTTTGGCGTTTCCGTCGGCTCCAGCTCGCTTGCCATCACGCTGACCTTGGCGACACGCGCCATCGGCGCCTTCATCTTCGGCCGTCTGGCGGACCGCTTCGGGCGCAAGCCGGTGCTGATGCTGGTTGTTCTGCTGTACTCGTTGTTCGAGGCTGCGAGCGGCCTCGCCTGGTCTTTCACCTCCTTCCTGATTATCCGCGCGCTGTTCGGCATCGCCATGGGCGGGGAGTGGGGGGTTGGCTCGTCGCTGGCCATGGAATCGATCCCCGTGCGCTGGCGCGGCTGGGTCTCGGGGCTGCTGCAGGCGGGGTATCCCTCGGGCTACTTCCTGGCCACGCTGCTGTTCGGCTTTGCTTATCATTTCCTCGGTTGGCGGGGCATGTTCTTCGCCGGGGCCGCGCCGGCGCTGCTGGTCATCTTTATCAACAGCAAGGTCGAGGAGAGCCCGGCCTTTACGGTGCTGCATGAAGGCCCGCGGGTTCCGGCCTGGAAGCTGCTGTCGCGGCATTGGAAGCTCGCGATCTACTGCGTGCTGATGATGACGGCGTTCAATTTCTTCTCGCACGGTACGCAGGATATTTATCCCAAGCTGTTTTTGGACCGGCAGATGCAGTTCACCCATGCCCAAGTGACCGACATCGTGCTGGTTTATAATGTCGGCGCGGCGCTGGGGGGCATCCTGTTCGGCCTGCTCAGCGAGAGAATCGGGCGGCGCTACGCCATCATCGCGGCCTCGGCGCTTTCGCTGCTGGTGGTGTATTTTTGGTCCCATGCCGGAACAGCGGTGGAAATCGGCCTCGCCGCGTTCTTCATGCAACTGGCGGTGCAGGGGGCATGGGGCGTGGTTCCGGCCCATCTCAACGAGCTGTCGCCCGCCGAGATCCGAGGCACATTCCCCGGTGTGGTGTACCAGCTCGGCAATTTCATCGCCTCCTCCAACGCGCCGTTGCAGGTGGCGCTCGCCGGGTGGCAGGGGGGTAATTACAGCTTCGCCCTGAGCGTAGTGGCGGGCGGTGTGGCGGTGGTGCTGATGTTGCTGATGGTCTTCGGCCCCGAGGCACGGGATGTCTCGATGACCCGGCGCAGCGAGTTCTAGCCGCATGGCGATATATGGTTGGCTGGAGCGGGCAGGCGGCAAGCCCGGCTGGTGGCGCGGGGCCGATGGCGTGCGCGCTGGCTGGCGGGGGGCGATGTTTCTGCTCCTGCTCGTGGGAGGCGTCGTCGCCGAGGCGGGGCTGATCGCCGGGCTGCATCTGCCGCATCCCATGCCGGGTGGTTTGCTGATGCCGGGTTTCATGGTGTTCAACGAGGCTCTGCTGCTGCTTCCGGCCTGGCTTGCCAGCCTGGCCATGGCGCGGTTGGAAGGGCGCCGGGTTATCGCCGCCTGCGGCTTGGTGGATGCGCGCCGCGATGGGCGTTGCGCCAAGGGCTTTGCCGCCGGGGCGGTTTTGCTGGGGGCGCTGGTGCTGGCGCTGTGGGGCTCGGGCCATGCCTATTTGGCCTGGGGCGGGCTGGGGGCTGGGGTTCTCATAGGCTATGCGGTCGTCTGGGCGGCGGTTTCCCTGCTCATCGGCATAGCCGAGGAATTCACGTTCCGTGGTTATTTATTCCAGGCCCTGAGCCAGGGGGGCGGATTTGGCGTGGCGCTTGCCGTCACCAGCCTGATTTTCGGCCTTATACATTATACAAATAGTGGCGAGGGATTGCTCGGCGTGGGCAATGCCGCGCTGGCGGGGGCTGTCTTTGCGCTGCTCATCCGGCGCACGGGTTCGCTTTGGGCGAGCATCGGCCTGCATGGCGGCTGGGATTACGGCGAGAACTTCCTCTTTGGCGCGCATGATAGCGGGCAGGGATGCGCCTTCACCCTTTTGCAACTCTCGCCCGCGGGCGCGCCTTGGCTCTCAGGCGGCGACACCGGGCCGGAAGGCAGTCTCCTGGCCACGGGAATATTGGCGGCGGCGGGGCTGGCCCTGCTGCTCTGGCGGAAGAAAGCCCCCGCTTAATCCATAGCCGCTACGCGACCTTTGATATGGATCAATGGCCATATAGTTGTTAGACAGACGGCTATGACGTCTCTGAACAAGATCACGGATTTCCGGCGCCCGGTTGCCATCAACCTGGCCGCCCGCCCGACGGCTTCAAGCTGTGAGGATTGCGGCGCCCGCCACCAAGGGTTGTGCGACGCGCTCTCCGACGAAGAAGTCGGCTTCCTGGCGCGCACCGCGCAGCATATCTCGCTGCAGGCCAATACCGTGTTCATCGAGGAAGGCGAAGCCGCCCTCTACTTCTACAACATCAATTCCGGCAATGTACGGCTGTTCAAAAGCCTGCCCGATGGCCGCCGCCAGATCACCGGCTTTGCCGGGCCGGGGCATTTCCTGGGGCTCGCCGCCACCAGCAAGAACATGTTCTCGGCCGAGACGATGGAGCCGGTGAAGCTCTGCCGCTTCTCCCGCAGCGCCATAGCCGCGGTGTTCGAGGAGTTTCCGGTGCTCGAGCGCAAGCTGCTGGACGTGGCGATGCACGAGCTGGTGCTCTCCCAGCAGCAGATGCTCCTGCTCGGGCGCAAGACGGCCATCGAGCGTATCGCCAGCTTCCTGCTCTCCTGGGCCGAGCGTCTGGAGATCTGCGCCTCCGGCGTGCTGCCCAAGCCCAATGTTTCCATGCCGCTGCCGCTCTCGCGCACGGATCTGGCCGATTATCTGGGCCTGACCATCGAGACCGTCTCGCGCTCGCTGTCTCATCTCAAGCGCGAGGGGCTGATCGATATTCCCAATATCCACGAGATCATTCTGCTCCGTCCGCAGGCCCTCTACGACATCGCCGAAGCCGCCGTTTGACCTGCGTCAAGGTGCGCTTCCCGTTTTAGCGCAAGGAAACAGCAATAGTTTCCAAGGAGGATGCCATGAAAGTCTCGGAGCTGATGAGCCGCAACACTGTCTCCGTGTTGCCAAGCACCATGGTTGCGGATGCCGCCCGCATTATGCTGGCCAATCGGGTCAGCGGTTTGCCGGTGCTGGATGAAAAAGGCGCGCTGGTCGGCATCGTCACCGAGGGCGATTTGATGCGCCGCGCCGAGATCGGCACCGACGGCAAGCAGGCCGGCTGGCTGAAATCCCTGCTGATGCCCGCCTCCGTCGCCTCGGATTACGTGACCACCCATGCCCGCCATGTGAGCGGGGTGATGACGCACAGCCCGGTTTTCGTCACGCCCGAGACGCCGCTCGACGAAGTGGCACAGTTGATGCTGCGCAAGCACATCAAGCGCCTGCCGGTGTTGCAGGATAACCAGCTCGTGGGCGTGATCAGCCGCGCCGACCTGCTGCGCGTGCTGGCCCGCAAGCTCATCGAAACGCCGGCCGATGTGTCCGACGAGTCGATCAGCGCCTATATCAAGGCCGAGCTGGAGAAAGCCCGCTGGGCGCCGAAATCCGGCCTGCGCATCAGCGTGGAGGACAAGGTGGTGACGCTGGACGGCACGATCTTCTCGGACGAGGAGCGCCAGGCCGTGATCGTGATCGCCGAGAACGCTCCGGGCGTGCAGGACGTGAAGGACAATCTGATCTTCGTCGATCCCGGTTCGGGCCTCGCCTTTCCGCCTGGGAATTAAGTAACGGTGGAGGCTTTGGGCGCGCTGGGGGCTTTGGGAGGCTCGCTTGTGCTGGTGCTGACGGCTGTCTACGCCGACAAGCATTTCTCGGCTGCGCCCCGCGTGCCCGTCTGGTGGGGGATTGACCGTCAGGTGCGCTGGTTCGCCACCCGCCGGGTGGGGCTGGCGCTGCTGCCGCTTATCGGGATGGCGGTGTTGTTCATCGCGGCAGGACAAGGTGTTGCACTATTTCATATAGTGTTCGTTTCACTCGCCCTGCTGGTGGCCTACCTTATATATTTGCAGGCCGTGGATAAAAATTTAGCGCAATAGATTGACGTTTATTCTGCCGCGGCCCGCAGCGCGATTCCCGCACCCAGCGGGGCCAAAGGCAGGGCGGCGGCGAGCATCGCGCCCAGCATGTAGAGCGGGGCCGCTGGATGCGCCGAAGTTACCGCCGCCGCGCCGAAGATCAGCGCCGGAATGACCAGCGGCAGGGTGATGAGCGGCATAAGCACCGCCGCCCGCCGCGCCCCCAGGCTCACCGCCGCGGCCATGCTGCCCAGCAGCGATAAAATCATCGTCCCCGGCACGAGGCTGAGCAGCAGCAGGGGGATTTTTTCGTCCGGCAGCCGCAGCATCACCGCCAGCGGCGCTGCGATGAGCAGCAGCGGCAGCCCCGTGGTGAGCCAGTGCACCATTGTTTTGGCGAACGCGACCTCATAGGCCGGCAGGCCGGAGAGCAGCAGCAGGTCCAGCGTACCATCCTCGAAATCCGCGCCGAACAGCCGGTCCAGCGGCAGCAGCGCGGCGAGCAGGGCGCACACCCACACGACCCCCGCGGCAATGCCCGCCAGCACGGCGGGTGAGGGGCCGACGGCGAAGGCGAACAGCGTGCCCGCGATGATGAAGAACAGCAGGGCCGCCACGGTATCCGCCCCGTGGCGCAGCGAGAGTTTCAACTCGCGGGCGATCAGCGCAATCATAATTCCAGCACCTGCATCTCGGGGAGGTCCAGCGGCGTGTGGGTGCTGGCGATGATCATGCCGCCTGCTTCGCGGTGCGCGGTGCAGAGTGCGGCGAATCGTTGCACCGAGGCCGCATCCAGCCCTGTGGTGGGTTCATCCAGCAGCCAGAGCTTGCGCCCCGAGGCCGCGACGCGCGCGATGGCGAGGCGGCGCTTTTGCCCGGCGGAGAGAAACCGCGCGGGCAGGGCGGCGAATTTTTCCAACCCCACGGGATTCAGCGCGTCTTTGGCCACATGCTCGGCCACGGTCAGGGCTGGTTTCACCGCATCCAGATGTCCGAGCCAGGCGATGCGCGCGGCGTGAGAGGGTAAATCCCGCAAGGCCGGTTCGCCCGCCCAGAGCAGGTCTCCGGCCGCCAGCGGCGTCAGCCCGGCCAAGGCGCGCAGCAATGTGGATTTGCCAGCACCATTCCTGCCCCGCAGCAGGAGCATGCCTCCCGCGCTCAGGGTGAAGCTTATCCCCTGTAACACTAGCCTTTCTCCGCGGAAAACCGCGATTTTTTGAGCCTCAAGCAGGTGTAAAAATCCTCATGGCGGAATGGACGCAGCGTTGCGGCTATGGTTTAAGCCCAGCGCAAATACAAGCGGCAACAGCAGAAAGGTTCTTGCCCATGACAGCCATCGGTCACGATAGCCTCAAAACCCAGAAAACCCTGACCGTCGACGGTAAAGAGTACAAGTACTTCTCCGTCGCCGAAGCCGCGGCCAAGCTGGGTGACATCTCCAAGCTGCCCAAGACCCTGAAGATCCTGCTGGAGAACGTGCTGCGCTTCGAGAACGGCGCCAGCTACACCACCGAGGACGCGAAGTCGGTCATCGAGTGGCAGGAGAAGGCTTCCTCCGCCAAGGAAGTGCCGTTCAAGCCCGCCCGCATCCTGATGCAGGACTTCACCGGCGTGCCGGCCGTGGTCGACCTCGCCGCCATGCGCGACGGCGTGATCAAGCTGGGCGGCAAGCCCGAGAAGGTGAACCCGCTGATCCCGGTTGACCTCGTCATCGACCACTCCGTGATGATGGACTACACCGCGTCCTCCGACGCGCTGAAGAAGAACCTGGAGCTGGAGTTCGAGCGTAACGGCGAGCGTTACCGCTTCCTCCGCTGGGGCCAGGAAGCGTTCGACAACTTCCGCGTCGTTCCGCCCAACACCGGCATCTGCCACCAGGTGAACCTGGAATACCTCGCGCAGGTCGCCTGGACCTCCGAGAATGACGGCTCCACCTACGTCTACCCCGACACCCTGTACGGCACCGACTCCCACACCACCATGGTGAACGGCCTGGGCGTGCTGGGCTGGGGCGTGGGCGGCATCGAGGCCGAAGCCGCGATGCTCGGCCAGCCGATCGCCATGCTGATCCCGGACGTGATCGGCTTCAAGCTGACCGGCAAGCTCTCCGAGGGCGTGACCGCCACCGACCTGGTGCTCACCGTCACCGAGATGCTGCGCAAGAAGAAGGTCGTCGGCAAGTTCGTCGAGTTCTTCGGCGAGGGCCTGGACGAGCTGACGCTCCCCAACCGCGCCACCATCGCCAACATGGCCCCGGAATACGGCGCGACCTGCGGCTTCTTCCCGGTTGACGACCTGACCGTCGACTACCTGAAGCTTTCCGGCCGCACCGAGCACCAGATCAAGCTGATCGAAGCCTTCGCGAAGGCCCAGGGCCTGTGGCGCGTGACCGGCGAAGACCCGATCTTCACCGACACGCTGACCCTCGACCTCTCCACCGTTCAGCCCTCGCTGGCCGGTCCGAAGCGCCCGCAGGACCGCGTGCTGCTCAAGGACGCCGCCTCCGCCTTCACCTCCGAGCTCACCAAGAGCCTGGGCGTGGCGCCGGAAGCCGTGGACACCAAGGCCAAGGTGGCCGGCACCAATTACGAGATCACCAACGGTGACATCGTGATTGCCGCCATCACCTCCTGCACCAACACTTCCAACCCGTACGTGCTGATGGCCGCCGGCCTCGTCGCCCGCAAGGCGAACGCCCTGGGCCTGGCGCCGAAGCCGTGGGTGAAGACCTCGCTGGCCCCTGGCTCGCAGGTTGTGACCGACTACCTGAACAAGGCTGGTCTCTCCGCCGACCTCGACGCCCTGGGCTTCCAGGTCGCCGGTTACGGCTGCACCACCTGCATCGGCAACTCCGGCCCGCTGCCGGACGCCATTGTGGACGCCATCGAGACCAACAAGCTGGTCGCCGTTTCGGTGCTCTCGGGCAACCGTAACTTCGAAGGCCGCGTGCATGCCAACGTCCGCGCCAACTACCTGGCCTCCCCGCCGCTGGTGGTTGCCTACTCCCTGCTCGGTAACATCCGTGAGGATATCACCACCGCGCAGATCGGCACCTCCAAGGATGGCAAGGCAGTGTTCCTGAAGGACATCTGGCCGACCAACAAGGAAGTCGAGGACGCCGTCCACGCCGACCTGACCCGCGCGATGTTCGTCGAGCGTTACTCGGACGTGTTCAAGGGGCCGAAGCAGTGGCAGGAGATCGAGGTCACAGGTGGTACGGACACCTACGCTTGGCCGTCCGGTTCCACCTACGTGAAGAACCCGCCTTACTTCCAGGAGATCACGCCCACCCCGCGCGGCGCCGCCGACATCAAGGGTGCCCGCGTGCTGGCGCTGCTGGGTGACTCCATCACCACCGACCACATCTCCCCGGCCGGTAACATCAAGAAGACCTCGCCCGCCGGCGTGTACCTCACGGAGCACCAGGTCCTGCAGAAGGACTTCAACTCCTACGGTTCCCGTCGTGGCAATGACGACGTGATGGTCCGCGGCACCTTCGCCAACATCCGCATCAAGAACGAGATGCTGGGTGGCGCCGAGGGTGGCAACACCAAGTACTATCCGGGCGGCGAAGAGCTCTCCATCTACGACGCCGCCGTGAAGTACAAGAAGGACGGCGTGCCGCTGGTCGTCATCGCCGGCCAGGAATACGGCACGGGCTCCAGCCGCGACTGGGCGGCCAAGGGCACCATGCTCCTGGGCGTGAAGGCCGTGGTGGCCGAGAGCTTCGAGCGTATTCACCGCTCCAACCTCGTCGGCATGGGCGTGCTGCCCCTGCTGTTCAAGGACGGCGTGACCCGCAAGAGCCTGGGCCTGACCGGTGAAGAGACCCTGGACATCGTGGGCCTGGACAAGCTGAGCCCCCGCATGGACCTGACCCTGGTCATCACCCGCGCCGACGGCTCCAAGCAGGAAGTGCCGGTGCTGTGCCGTGTGGATACCGCCGACGAGGTGGAATACTACAAGCACGGTGGCATCCTGCAGTACGTGCTGCGTGGCATGGCCAAGGCTTCCTAAAGCAAAGGGCAGGGGGCTCGCGCCCCCGCCTACGAAAACGGCGCTCCTTAGGGGGCGCCGTTTTTTGTTGCGAAGATGCATGTTATGTTTGCGTGAAACGTCGTTTCCAAAGGGCATCGACACTTGTCAGGGCCGCCATCTCTGACAAAGAACAGTGGCGGGGGTGTTAATGTCGCAAATCGAATCCATCGTTAGCCTTCTTGCCAATGATGGCACCAGCAGCCCGACCAGCGTGGGGCAGCTGAAGTTATGGGACAAGATCGTAGGGCTGGATGTCCGGACCGGCGATGTCGAGCAGGAGTTTCTCAACGACTCTGCTCTTCCCGGTTTTATCGTTCATGCCGATCGGCAGATTTTCGGCGTGCTCTCGCGCCGCATGCTGCTCACGGCCATCTCCCAGCCTTTCGGGCGCGAGGTGTTCATCAAGCGCCCGCTGAAGGAGCTGGCGCATAAGATGGACACGCGGCCGCTGACGCTGAAGGGCAGCACGCTTATCGCTGACGCGCTAAAGCAGTCCATGCGCAGGCCAGAGGAACTGCGCTTCGAGCCGATTCTTGTGCATACCGGCACGTCCATAGGGCTGCTGGAGATGCATATGCTGATGATCGCCCAGGCCAACCTGCTGGAAGATACGCTCTCTTCCAGGGGCGTGCTCATTGAGCGCATTAAGGATATTCTAGGCGGACGGGCGGGCTGAGAGGCTGTTGCGTAAGTCTGCTCTGGCGGCCGCCTAGGGGACTTACGCTTCAGTACCCAAAATCATGCCCAAGCGACTCGCTGGAGCGACTTCCGAGTAGTCTCTGAACGATTTTGGAAAAGGTGGTGGGCGCGACAGGGATTGAACCTGTGACCCTTCGCGTGTGAAGCGAATGCTCTACCGCTGAGCTACGCGCCCGGTGTGGGCCGCTGCTTAAGGGGGGGCGGCGTGGATGTCAATCTCCCCTCCGGCACCTTCACGCCTTGGGGGCAAAAATGCTACAGCCCGCCTATGGCTGGACATTCACACGCAAAGAACATCATGCACCGCAAAGGCGCGCAGGACGCCAAGCGGGCACGTATTTACGCCAAACTCATCCGCGAGATCACCGTGGCCGCGAAAGAGGGGCTGCCCGACCCGAACTTCAACCCGCGCTTGCGCGCTGGCATCGGAGCGGCGCTGAAGGCCAATATGACGCGCGACTCCATCGACCGCGCGATCAAGAAGGCGACCGGGGCTGGGGCGACGGAGAATTACGAGTCGGTGCGCTACGAGGGCTATGGCCCGGCTGGTGTGGCCGTCATCGTCGAGGCGCTGACCGATAACCGCAACCGCACCGCTTCGGTGATTCGCTCCGCCTTCAACAAGCATGGCGGCGCCATGGGCGAAATCAACTCGGTTGCCTTCATGTTCAACCGCCTGGGCGTGGTGCGCTACCCCGCCGATGCCGCCGATGCCGATTCGATGCTGGAAGCCGCCATCGAGGCCGGGGCGGATGACGTGGTGAGCGACGAGAACGGGCATGAGGTGCTGGTGGGCATCGATGGCTTCTTCGCCGTGCGCGACGCGCTGGTGCAGAAATTCGGCGAGCCGGCTGAGGCGCAGATCGAATGGCGCCCCAACATGACCGTGATGCTGGATGAGGAAAAAGCCGCCACGGTGCTGAAATTGCTCGATGTTCTGGAGGACGATGACGACGTCCAGAACGTCTATGCCAATTTCGAGGTGCCCGACGAGGTCATGGCGAAGCTCTCCGCCTGATGCGCCTGCTCGGCATTGACCCCGGCCTGCGCTTTACCGGCTGGGGCGTGCTGGAGGCCGAGGGCAACCGTCTGCGCCATGTGGCGGATGGGGTGATCGCCACCGACTCGACGGATGACGTACCCTCCCGCCTGAAGATGTTGGACGATGCCCTGGCGGAAATTCTCTCCCGCTACGCGCCTGCCGAGGCGGCGGTGGAAGAGACTTACGTGAACCGCAATGCCACCGCCACGCTCAAGCTGGGCTATGCCCGTGGTGTGGCGCTACTGGCCCCGGCGCGGGCGGGGATCCCGGTGTTCGAATACGGAGCCAAGACGGTGAAGATGGCGGTTGTGGGCACGGGTGCTGCGGATAAGGATCAGGTGGGGCAGATGGTGCGGCGTTTGCTGCCGGGGGCGGCGCAGAAGCGCGCCGACGCGGCGGACGCGCTGGCGGTGGCGATCTGCCACGCGCATCATCGCGCCTCGCTGAACGTGTGGAAGCGCCCGGCATGATCGCGCGGCTCAGGGGTATTCTCGAGAGCATCGGCGACTCGAGCTGCGTAATCGATGTGAACGGGGTGGGGTATCTGGTGTTCTGCTCCGCGCGCACCCTGGCGGCGCTGGATTTGGGGGCGGCGGTGAGCATGCTCACCGAGATGCAAGTGCGCGAGGACGCGATCACCCTTTACGGCTTTGGCAATACGGCCGAGCGTGACTGGTTCCGCCTACTCACGACCGTGCAGGGCGTGGGGGCGAAGGTGGCGCTGGGGGTGCTCTCAGCACTTTCGCCGGATCAGCTTATCGCCGCCATTTCCAGTTCCGATAAAGCCGCCCTCAGCCGGGCGCCGGGCGTGGGGCCGAGGCTGGCGACACGTCTGGTGACTGAACTGCGCGAGAAGGCCGGCGCTATGCCCGGCGGCGGGGCGGCCGCGCTGCCGCCCGCCACGACGCTGCGCCACCATGTGGCCGATGCGCTCTCGGCGCTGGAGAACCTGGGGTATCGGCGCGCCGAGGCCGAAGCCGGGCTGCACAAGGCCGTGGCCGAACATGGCGAGGACGCGCCGCTTGAGACGTTGATCCGCGCCGGGCTGAAGGCGCTGGCCAAATGAGCAACGAGGATCGCATCACCTCTGGCGAGCGCCTGAGCGACGACGTGGCGGAAGCCGCGCTGCGCCCGCAATCGCTGGACGATTTCACCGGCCAGCAGGCCAGCCGGGAGAATTTGAAGATCTTCATCCAGGCCGCGAAATCCCGTGGTGAGGCGCTGGACCATGTGTTGCTGCACGGCCCGCCGGGCCTGGGCAAGACCACGCTGGCGCAGATCGTCTCGCGCGAGCTGGGGGTGGGGTTCCGCGCCACCTCCGGCCCGGTGATTCAGAAATCCGGCGATCTTGCCGCGATCCTGACAAATTTGCAGCCGCGCGATGTGCTGTTCATCGACGAAATCCACCGTCTGCAACCGGCTATCGAGGAAATCCTCTACCCGGCGATGGAGGATTTTCAGCTCGACCTGATCATCGGTGAAGGCCCAGGTGCGCGCACTGTGCGCATCGACCTGCCGCCCTTCACCCTGGTGGGCGCCACGACCCGCGCCGGGTTGCTCGCTACCCCGCTGCGGGACCGTTTCGGCATTCCGCTGCGCCTCGTCTTCTATACGGCGGACGAGCTGACAGGCATCGTGCTGCGCCTCGCGCAGAAGCTGGGCATGGATCTTTCCTATGACGCCGCCTACGAGATTGCGAAACGCTCGCGCGGTACGCCGCGTGTGGCGGGGCGGCTGACACGCCGGGTGCGCGACTTCGCAGCCGTGGCCGGGGGCGGGACCATCAGCCGCGAGCTGGCCGATGCCGCGCTGACACGCCTCGACGTGGACCATAAGGGGCTGGATGCGATGGACCTCCGCTACCTCAAGCGTCTGGCCGAGCACCATGGCGGCGGGCCGGTGGGGGTGGAGACGCTGGCGGCGGCACTCGCCGAGGCGCGGGACACGCTGGAGGATGTGGTGGAGCCGTATCTCATCCAGGAAGGGCTGCTGCTGCGCACCTCGCGTGGGCGCATGCTGGGTGATGCGGGCTGGCGGCATCTGGGCTATACCCCGCCACAGAATCGCCCGGATCAGCTGGACCTATTGCTGCCTGAATGACCTATACGTACGAGACCCGCATCTATTACCAGGACACCGACGCGGGCGGCATTGTGTATCATGCCAATTACCTGGCCATCGCCGAGCGCGCCCGCACCGAGGCTTTGCGCGAAATGGGCGCGCCGCATGCGCAAATGGTAGCGGAATTCGGCGTTATGTTTGTGGTGCATCGCGCAAATTTGCACTATCAGCGGCCCGCGAGGATCGATGAGGTGGTGCGCGTGGAAACCGAGTTCGTGGAGATTGGCGGCGCAAGCGTCACGCTTCGTCAAAAATTCTTCCGAGACAACGACTCGTTGGCTGTGCTTGATCTCGGCCTCGGTTGCGCGCGTGTCTCGGATGGCCGGGCTACGCGCATCCCGCGCGACTGGGCGCGGCGGCTGAAAGTTTAATTGGGGAAAGACATTGGACCAAACGGTTACTCAGGCGGCGATGGCCGCGCCCTCCGCGGCGAATCTGTCGCTGCTCGGCCTATTCCTCCAGGCCGACTTCGTGGTGAAGCTCGTGATGCTGATCCTGCTCTTCGCCAGCGTGTGGGTGTGGACGATCATCATCGAGAAAGTGATGACCCTGCGCCGCGTGAACCGCGAGGCGAGTGTGTTCGAGGACGAATTCTGGTCCGGCGGCAGCCTGGATACGCTCTACGAGCGCGAGGGCGCTGATCCCTCCAACCCGATGGCCGCCGTGTTCGGCGCCGCCATGAACGAATGGCGCCGGTCCCTGCGCGTCGCCGGCGCCGATATCAGCCGCAGCGGCGTGCGCGACCGCGTCGAGCGGGCGATGGGCGTCACCATCCAGCGCGAGATGGAGCGCATGGAGAAGTGGATGATCTTCCTCGCCTCGGTCGGCTCGACGGCGCCGTTCATCGGCCTGTTCGGCACGGTCTGGGGCATCATGCACAGCTTCTCGGCCATCGCCGCCATGCACAACACCAACCTCGCGGTCGTCGCCCCCGGCATCGCCGAGGCGCTGTTCGCCACCGCCATCGGCCTGGTCGCGGCGATCCCGTCCGTGCTGGCCTACAACAAGCTCAGCACCGACCTGGGGCGTTTCGCCGCCCGGCTGGAGGGATTCGGCACCGAGTTCGCCGCCATCCTCTCGCGCCAGACCGAGGAGCATAAGTAAATGGCTGGCGGGCTGATGGGGCCGAGCAACGGCAAGAAGCGCTACCGCCCGATGGCGGAGATCAACGTCACCCCGCTGGTGGACGTGATGCTGGTGCTGCTGATCATCTTCATGGTCACGGCGCCGCTGATGAGCAACGCGGTCAACATCGACCTGCCGAAGGTGGCGACCAATCCGATCAACCA
>DAIDJU010000081.1 GCA_027451225.1 Acidocella sp.
GCCAGAATCGAGTCCGGCGCAATGCCTTTCTCCTGGATGAGCCATGCAATACGGGAGGTGATGACACGTGTCTTGCCCGAGCCCGCACCGGCCAGAATCAGCAGGGGGCCTTCGGTGGCTTCAACAGCAGAGCGTTGTTCGGGATTCAGTTTGGCGATCAGCGAAGACACAGAGCGTTCCCGGGGGAATGGATCCTTACTCTAGTGTACCTGCCCTCCAATTTCTCCGCCGAGACGGAATCAGCTACCGCGCGCAGCGTGGTCACTCGCCGCGCCGCCGATGAAAAGCTCGGGCCGGAAACAGCGCTTCCCGAGAGCGCCTGATTTTCATCTCCCCCCGCTATCTCCTCGGTCAACCGTTAGACAATGGTTTTATGCTCGATTTCCTGCGCGGAATCGCCATCCTCGTCGCCCTCTTCCTCTTCGGCACGTTCCTGCATCGCTGGGGCGTTCCCATCCCTGGCGGAGTTCTCGGGCTGTTGCTCTTCTACGCCGCGCTGTTGACCGGAACCGTCCGCCTGCGCTGGGTCGACCGTGCCGCCAACTTTCTGCTGCGCCACATGGTGCTGCTCTTCGTCCCCCTTACGGTGGGCCTCATGGATATGGGTTCGCTCCTGTCCCGTCAGGCGGTTGCCATCCTGGCCAGCCTCATCGTCAGCTTCCTCGCCGTCTTGTTCACCACCGGCCTGCTGGCGCGTGGGTTGCTCGCCGGTGTGCCTCCCCCGCATGAGCCTGCGGAGCCGCACTCATGACCCGCGAACTGATCCGCCAACTCCTCGCCAACCCTGCCGTCTCGCTCGCTCTCACTGTCGGCTGCTACGCCGCCGCGCTCGCGCTGCATCGCCGCTGGCGCTGGATGTCGCCCATCGTCGTGGCCTGTATCCCCCTCGTCGCCTTCCTGTTGCTGGCGCGTGAGCCATACGCCGCCTATAACCGCGGCGGCAACCTGCTCACCTGGTGGCTTGGCCCCGCCACAGTCGCCCTCGCCGTGCCCATGTATCGCAACGGCCTCGCTCTCCGCCGCTCCCTGCCGCGTCTCGGCATCGTGGTCTTTGCCGGAGCGCTGGTCGGTATGGTCACCGCCGGCGGAACCGCCTGGCTCCTCGGCGCGCCCATGCCCGTCGTCATGTCCACCGTGCCCAAATCCGTCACTACCCCCATCGCCATCGAGGTCTGCCAGGAACTCAAGGGAATTCCCCAGATCACCATCGCGATGGTCATCCTCGCCGGCGTCTTCGGCGCCAGCTTCGGCCCACTGCTGCTGCGTCTGGTTGGCGTGCGCGACGATCGCGCCGTGGGAGCGGCCATCGGCAGTTGTTCTCACGGCATCGGCACCGCCAGCCTCGTCCGGGTCTCTGACATGCAGGCCACTGTGTCGTCCTGGGCCATGGCTGCCTGCGGCGTCTTCACGTCGCTCCTCGCCGCCCTGCTCGCGCTCTTCATGCGCTGACCCCGCTGAACGTACACTGGAAGTTGGCCATACGGCACAATTCGTCGGGTACGCGATGCTTCGCGGCAGGACACTTCGCGTGAGCGCACGTTCCTCAGCCGAACACGCCCAGTGGACCCCCGCCGCCAATCCGTGGGCCATCGCCATCTCGGTAATGACGGCCACGTTCATGGTGATCCTCGACTCGTCGGTCGCCAACGTCGCCCTGCCCCACATCGCCGGCAACCTCTCCGCCTCAACGGACGAAGCCACCTGGGTGCTCACCAGCTACCTCGTCTCCAACGCCATCATGCTGCCGGCTACCAGTTGGATCGCACGACGCATGGGCCGCAAGCGCCTGATGATGGTCTCCATCCTGCTCTTTACGGGCGCTTCCATGCTCTGCGGCGCAGCCATCAACATGCCGATGCTCATCGTCGCCCGCATCCTCCAGGGCGTCGGCGGAGGCGGCATGCAGCCCCTCGCCCAATCCATTCTTCTTGAGAGCTTCCCGCCCAGCCAGCACGGCAAAGCCATGGCCGTCTACGGAACCGGCATCGTGGTGGCTCCGGTCATCGGCCCCACCCTCGGCGGCTGGATCACGGA
>DAIDJU010000082.1 GCA_027451225.1 Acidocella sp.
GCGAAATCGGCGTATTCGCGGCCGTTGCCGGACTGCTTGTAGCCGCCGAAGGGAGCAAAAAAGTCGAGGTCCGGGTAGTTGATGTACACGGAGCCGGCGCGCATTTCGGCGGCGACTTCGCGGGCCTTGGCAAGATCGGCGCTCTGCACGTAGGCGGCGAGGCCGTACACGGTGTCGTTGGCGATCTCGATCGCTTCTTCCAGCGTGTCGTAGGGGATGATCGAGAGCACGGGCCCGAAGATCTCCTCCTTCTCGATGGTCATGCCGGGCTTCACGTCCCCGAACACGGTCGGCTTGGCGTAATAGCCGGTCTCCAGCCCCTCGGGCTTGCCGAGGCCGCCGCACACGAGCGTGGCACCTTCGTCGATGCCCGCCTTGATCAGGCGCTGCACCTTGTCGAACTGGAGCTGGCTGACCAGCGGGCCGAGGACTGTGGTGGCTTCCCACGGGTTGCCGGGGGTTTGCTTGGCGGCTTCGTCGGCGGCGATTTCCAGCGCCTTGGCGTGCAGGGCGCGGGGCACCAGCATGCGGGTCGCGGCGTCGCAGCTCTGGCCGGTGTTGATGAAGCACGCGCCGATGCCCTTGCGCACTGCGTCTTCCAGATCGACATCATCCAGCAGGATGTTGGCGGATTTGCCGCCCAGTTCCTGGCAGACGCGCTTGACGGTGGCGGCGGCCTCGCGCGCCACGATGGTGCCAGCGCGGGTGGAGCCGGTGAAGGACATCATGTCGACATCCTTATGCTCGGCGAGCTTCTGGCCGACATCCGGCCCGGTGCCGTTGACGAGGTTGAACACGCCCGGCGGCACGCCTGCCTCGTGCATCACCTCGGCGAAGATGATGGCGTTGATCGGGGCGATCTCGGAGGGTTTCAGCACCACGGTGCAGCCCGCAGCGATAGCTGGGGCCACCTTGCAGACGATCTGGTTCAGCGGCCAGTTCCAGGGGGTGATGAGGCCGCAAACGCCGATCGGCTCCAGCACCACGCGGGTGGTGCCACGGGTCTCGAAGAACTCGAAGGTTTCGAGCTTGTCGATGAGCGCCTGGAAATGCCCCTGGCCGACCCAGACCTGCGCCTCCTTGGAGAAGGAGAGCGGCGCGCCCATTTCGCGGGTGCAGGCTTCGGCGATGTCGTCGTAGCGCTTGTTGTAGATTTCGAGGCAGCGCTTCAGCAGGTCCAGCCGGTACTGCTTGGTGGTCTTGGAGAAGGTCTTGAACGCGGCCTTGGCGGCGGCGACGGCCTTGTCCACATCGGCGCTGGAGCCGCCGGAGATTTCGGTGAAGGGCTGCTCGGTGGCGGGGTCGATGACGGGGATGATGCTCGGCACCACCGGGTCCACCCACTCGCCATTGATATAGAATTTCAGGTTGTTCGACATTCCAACTCCTCCTGGATCTGGGGCGAGTATCCGCCCAACCGCCGCGCGGGATATTGACCGGGGAACACAACCGCTCCTGTGTTCCCCGGTCAACCGGGAATGCGGCGAACCGTGCCAGCCTGTCAGCCTTACCGAAGGAGACAGACTTGCAGACCGCTAAACAGCCCATCGTGCAACTTGAAGGTGTCGCCAAATCTTATGGCGGCGCGGTGGCGCTGGCACAGCTCGACCTTACCGTTTACGCGGGCGAGTTTTTCACCCTGCTCGGCCCCTCGGGTTCGGGCAAAACCACCACTCTGCGCCTGATCGCGGGGTTTGAGCGCCCGGATACCGGCAAGATCATGCTCGATGGCGAGGATGTGGCCAACCGCCCGCCTTTCGAGCGCGCCGTGAATACCGTGTTCCAGGATTACGCGCTGTTCCCGCATCTCACGCTCATCGAGAACGTAGCCTATGGCCTGCGGGCGAAGAAAATGCCCAAGGCGCAGGCTCATACCGAGGCCGAGAAGGCGCTGGCCGCCGTGCGGCTGGCGGAGTTTGGCGGGCGCAAGCCGGCGCAGCTCTCGGGCGGGCAGCGCCAGCGCGTGGCATTGGCGCGGGCGATGGTGAACAAGCCGCGCGTGCTGCTGCTGGACGAGCCGCTCGGCGCGCTGGATTTGAAGCTGCGCCACCAGATGCAGATCGAACTGAAACGCTTGCAGCATGAAACCGGCATCACATTTATCTACGTGACGCATGATCAGGACGAGGCGCTTTCGATGAGCGACCGTATCGCGGTGTTCTCCAAGGGGAGGATCGA
Source organism: Acidocella sp. (assembly GCA_027451225.1). Lineage (GTDB taxonomy): Bacteria > Pseudomonadota > Alphaproteobacteria > Acetobacterales > Acetobacteraceae > Acidocella. The sequence goes on from DAIDJU010000082.1 coordinate 2,179, forward strand.
GCAGATCGGCACGGCGTTCGATTTGTACGAGCGCCCGGCCAGCACGTTTGTCGCGGATTTCGTCGGCAGCTCCAACCTGCTGGGCGGCGACACGCTGCTGCGCCCGGAAAAGATCCAGCTTCTGCCTGCGGGGTCGGCATCGCCTGAGGGTTTCACCAGCGGCGAGGGCATTGTGCGCGAGGCGACGTATCTGGGCGCGGTGACGCGCTATC
>DAIDJU010000083.1 GCA_027451225.1 Acidocella sp.
GCTGGCTTATCCGCAGCTCACCCCGGAGGTGCTGGGGCAACTCATCGCCTTGTATGAGCACCGCATCTTCACCGAGGCCGCCATCTGGAACATCAACGCCTTCGACCAATGGGGCGTCGAGCTGGGCAAGGAGCTGGCGACGCAGCTGAGCCCCGTGGTGGCGGGCAAGGTGGATGCCAGCGGGCAAGATTCTTCCACATCGGCCCTCATTAATTTTTTGCAAACGACGCGCTAGCTATTCCATTACGCCTTGCCGGAGGGACATTAAGGATATCCGGTAAGAGAGTGGGGAGATAACGCAGATGCCGCCAGATATATCAGGCAGTTCCGACCCCCTGGCGCGGTTTGCCGGGCATGTGGCGCATGACCTCAACAATCTCCTCACGGCGATTCTCGGCAATCTGGAGCTTTTGCAAAACCGCGCCAAGCGCAGCGGCATTTCGGAATTCGACGGCTTTATCGAGAGCGCCAACCGCGCGGGCGGCCGCGCCGCGCAACTGGTGCATCGCCTGACCGTGTTCTCCGGCGGCGATGCGCAGGAGCCATCCCGCCAATGCCTGGGAGAGTGGATCCGGGGCCTTGAGGAATATGCGCGCGCCCGGAATCTCGCCGTTACGTTCAGGGTTGCCGATGCAGGTGCGCCCCTTCTGTGCGATCCGGCCCAGGCGGAGCTTGCCCTGGAGGAGTTGCTCAACAACGCGGCCGATGCGACGGCTGGTGGCGGCGAGATTTTTGTTGAAGCCGCCGCGCCGGAAGGGCGGGTTGTTGTCCAGGTGCGGGATACGGGCCGGGGCATGGGCCCTGAGGTTTTGGCCCGTGCGGGGGAGGTGTTCTTTACCACCCAGCCCAGCCGGGCGGGCAAGGGGCTGGGGTTGCCGATCGTGGCGCGATTTGCGGCGGATGTAGGCGGCGGGATGGAGATTGAGAGCAAGCCGGGGCAGGGAACTCAGGTCACGCTGACTTTGCCGCGGGCGTAAGCGTGGCTGGGACGGGAGGATTCGAACCTCCGTATGGCGGAATCAAAATCCGCTGCCTTACCGCTTGGCGACGTCCCAAAACGCTGGCGCACTCATAGGTCCGGTTGGGGGCGCTCGTAAAGCCCCCCGCCCCAGCGCCACCAGCCGGGATGCTTGATGGCGGCAGCAGCGGCGGCGGCTTCGGCGGGGGTGGCGAAGATAGCAAAACAGGTGGCTCCCGAGCCGCTCATGCGGGCGAGCTTGGCGCCGGGCAGGGCGGCCAGCACGTCCAGAACCTCACCGATGACCGGTTGGATGCCGATGGCCGCCGCTTGCAGGTCGTTGGTGCAGTCGCGGAGATCCGCCACCATGGCGTCCACGCTGTCCCAGGCTTCGGGCAGGCTGGCCGGGGGCGTAAAGCCGCCCTGGCGGGCCTTGAACACGGCGGGCGTGGGCACGGCCACGCCCGGATTGACCAGCACCATGCCGAAGCCCGGCAGGCGCGGCACCGGGGCCAGGATCTCGCCGATGCCCTGCATGCGCGCGGGGCGGGAGGCGAGGCAGACCGGCACATCGGCCCCCAGTTGCAATGCCAGGGGCGGCAAATCGGTATTCAGCCCCCAAAGCTGGCTCAAGGCCCGCAGCTCCGCCGCGGCATCCGCCGAGCCGCCGCCAATGCCCGAGGCCACCGGCAGGTTCTTCTCCAGATACAGGGCCGCGCTGCGTTCAGGGGCCAGAAGCCGCGCGGCGCGCAGCAGCAGATTGTCTGCTTCGGCCTGTAACACTGCGCCGAACGGGCCGGAAATCTCCAGCGACAATTCGGCAGCGTTCTCGACCCGCACATTGTCCCCCACAGCGGGGAACACAGCCAGGCTGTCGAGCAGATGATAGCCGTCCTCCCGTTTGGCGGTGACGTGCAGGTACAGATTGACTTTGGCCGGCGCGAATAGGCTGATCATTAGGGCGCGGTCCCGAAATGCTGCTGGATTTTGGCGTTCAGCTCGGCCGCCAGCTTATCGTCCGGGTGCAGGGAGAGGGCGCGCTGCCACTGATAGGCCGCCTGTAAGGGCTGGCCGTTCTGCCAGAAGGCGTCGCCCAGATGTCCGTTCACCTCGGCATCGTCGGCGGAGAGCTGCACAGCCTTGAGCAGCAAGGTCAGCGCGTCCTTGGTGTTGCCCTGCTTGAGTTCGATATAGCCGAGCGAATCGATCAGCGCGCCGTCATTCGGGTCCAGGCTGAGGGCGTGTTGCAGCATCGCCTTGGCTTCGGGCAGTTTCTCGCCGTGCAGCGCCCAGCTGTAGCCGACATAGTTCAGCACATAAGGCTGGTTGGGCGAGAGTTTCAGCGCTTGCAGCATGTCCGGCTCGGCGGAGGCCCAGCCGGTGGTTTCGTCCTCGCAGACGCCGCGGTCGAAGAACAGGCTCCAGGCCTCGGCCGGGGCCGGCTGGCCGACGGCTTCGAGCGCCTGATTGTAATACGGCAGCGCCGCTTGGCATTGATCGGCATTGCGCAGAATGTCGCCGGTGGTGGCGAGCAGCCCGGGATTGCCCGGATTGGCCGTGACCAGCCCCCGCATCAGCGTCACCGCCTGATCCGGCTGCTTGAGGGAAGCCAGCAGCGCCGCTTCCTGCACGGTGGCGGGGCCGTAGAGAGGGTCGTTCTTCTGGATCGGTTGCAGCGTCGCCAGGGCGTTCTGCATCTCCACTGTCGTGGGGGTAAAGCTGGGATCGTCGCTGCCGGTCTGGGTGTTGGCCAGCAGCAGCCGGGCGGCGGCGAGGTTCGGGCGCAGCTGCAGGGCGAAGCGCAGCAGGATGGTGCGCAGGAACGCCTCCTGCGGCTGGTTCAGCGAACCGGCGAGGGTGAGATACGCCTCGGCCATGCCATCGGCCGCCGTGGTGATGACGGGCCTGGAAATCTGCGCCTGGAGTTCCGGCAGGGCGATCTGCAAATCGGGGTGCGCCGCGATCAGCGTGTTCAGCGTGGCGTTGGCCTGGGCGAGCTGCCCCTGCCGCGCCTGCCAGCTGGCCAGGATTTGCGCGAGGCGCAGGTTGGGCTGCGAGGTATCGACATTCGCATAAAGCTGGGCGGCGGATTTGGTGTCGCCCGCTGCATCGGCAATGAGCGCCGCGTTGAGCACGTAGACCGGGCCGAAGGTGGGGTTGGAGAAGTAGGTGCCGAGGCCGGTGAGCGCGGCCTGCTCGTTACCTTCCCCCAGCTGCGCCCAGGCATAGAGCAGCGGCTTGATCAGCCCGGCCAGATTGTCCTGCGGCAGGGTGTGGAAGAGTTGCTTGGCCTGATCGAAATTGCCCGAGAGCGCCGCCTGATTGGCGAGCAGCAGCGTGGCCAGGGTGTTGTTTGGCAGTTTCGGGGCGAGCCGAATGGCCTCGGGGCTGCCGGACAGAAGGCCGGACAGGAAGCCCTCGGCGATCAGTTCCTGGTTGTTGCCCTGATCTTGCAGGGCGCGGGCATAGAATTTGGAGGCGGCACCGGGGTCGCTCTGGGCAGCGGCGTAGCGCGCGGCCAGAAAGGCGCCGTAAGTGCTGTTCACATCCGGGGAGTCGGTAGCGCCGCTTGGTCCGGCGGCGCAGGCCGAGAGCAAAATGCACACGGCGACGGCGCCACGGCAGCCAAACAGCGAGGTCATCTTCATGCCCTCCGTGTAGCAGCGCCTTGCAACCTCGGCAAAACCCAAAATGGTGGCGCCTTGGTGCGCTTGTGGCTCTTACGGGGCTGCGTTACGCTCCGCCCCATGCGACCAGGCTTTACCGCAACCACCCATGACATCACGGTCGAGGTCCAGGTTTTCTACCTGGCCGATCAATCGAAGCCTGATTCGGGCGAGTTTCTCTGGGCGTATCAGATCACCATCACCAATAACGGCCGCTTCACGGTGCAGCTGCTGCACCGTAGCTGGCGGATTACCGACGCGCATGGCCGCCTGCAAACCGTGCATGGCGAAGGTGTGGTGGGCGAGCAGCCGGTGCTGCGGCCGGGGGAAAAATTCGAATATACCTCTGGCGTGCCGCTTTCCACGCCGTCCGGTTTCATGGCCGGGCAGTATCATATGCAGGTTGTGCCGTCCGGGGCGTTGTTCGATATCGAGATCCCGGCCTTCAGCCTGGACAGCCCGTACCAAAACACGCGGGTGCATTAATTTTTTGAAAGGTTGCGGCTTGCGTCGCGTTCCCCATATCAACCCCCTGAACAAGCCGCTTTGCCACTGGAGACCGCTTTGAACGTTCACACCCCCGCCGACAAGCTCGCCAAGACCGAGAGCGGCCCCCAGAAGCCCAGCCGTGCCGAGGCCGAGGCGGCGATTCGCACCCTGCTGCTGTGGGCGGGCGAGGATCCGGAGCGTGAAGGGCTGAAGGACACTCCGGCGCGCGTCGCCCGTGCGTATGAGGAGTTCTTCAAGGGGTACGAAGAGGACCCGGTGGCGCTGCTGACCCGTACCTTCGAGGAGATCGAGGGCTATGACGAGATGGTGGTGCTGCGCGATATCCGCATCGAGAGCCATTGCGAGCATCACATGGTGCCCATCATCGGCCGGGCGCATGTGGCCTATCTGCCGGGCACGCGCGTCGTCGGCATCTCCAAGCTGGCGCGGGTGGTGGACGCCTATTCCCGCCGCTTCCAAATTCAAGAAAAATTGACCGCGCAGATCGCCAATACCATCCAGGACGTGTTGCAGCCGCGCGGCGTGGCCGTGGTCATCGAGGCCAACCACCAGTGCATGTCCACCCGCGGGGTGCACAAGCCCGGCGCCAGCATGGTTACCAGCCGCATGCTCGGCGCGTTCCGCGACGACCCCTCCACCCGCAAGGAATTCCTGGCGATCATCTCGCCGCGCAATTGCGGCCCTGTTGAGGCGTGAGCGCCCACGACGAATTCATGCGCCGGGCCATCGCCCTGGCGAAGCAGGGCATGGCGGGCGGACATGGCGGGCCGTTCGGCGCGGTGATCGTGCGCGAGGGCAGGGTTGTCGGCGAGGGGCATAACCGCGTGCTCTCCGCCTGCGATCCCACGGCCCATGCCGAGGTCACGGCGATCCGCGACACGGCCCGGAACGAGCAGCAATTCGACCTCTCCGGCACCACGATCTACGTGAACGGGATGCCCTGCCCGATGTGCATGGCCGCGATTTTCTGGGCCCGTATCGACCGCGTGTACTACGCCTGCGGCCCGGAAGACGCCGAGGCGATCGGCTTTGACGACGATGAATTCTACCGCCAGCTGGCCAAACCGCCCGAGGAACGCTCGGTCCCGGCGATTCAGTTGCCGGAGTTCGTCGAGGAAGCGCGGGGGGCCTATGCGGCCTGGACCACGCTGCCGGCAAAGGTTCCTTACTGAGGATGCTCTGGTGATTTTGCGCCAGCCGCTATATCCCCTCGGGCGATAGGAGCCGAAAATGCCGCAAAACACCGCCGCCAGCCCGCAGAACCGCAAGCTTGTCGCCACCTGGTTGTTTGTCCTGGCCGGGATGATCTGGGTGATGGTCGGTATTGGCGGTTACACGCGCGATTCCGGTTCGGGGCTGTCCATCATGGACTGGGACCCGATCATCGGCGCGCTGCCGCCGATGTCGGCCGATGCCTGGAACAAGCTGTTCGCGCTGTATAAGACCATTCCGCAATACCAGCTCCTGCATCAGGGCATGGATGTGGACGGGTTCAAGCAGCTCTTCTGGCCGGAATATATCCACCGGCTTTGGGGGCGGCTGATGGGCCTCGTGCTGCTGCTGCCGCTCGTCGGCTTCGCCCTCACCGGGCGGATCGAGAAGCGGTTGGTTCCCTGGCTCGTGCTGCTCTTCGCGCTTGGCGGGCTGCAAGGCTTTATCGGCTGGTTCATGGTCTCCTCGGGCTTCTTCCCCAACTCCACCGCCGTGGAGCCGTGGCGCCTGAGCCTGCATTTCTTCGCCGCCATGTTCCTGCTCGGCGCGGTGCTGTGGACGGCGCTGACCGTGCAATCGCCCGACCCGGCCCGCCCGGCCGGTTGCAAGGGGCTGAAGCGCCTGACTTTGGCGGCCTTCGCGCTGCTGCTGCTGGCGATGTTCGGCGGCACCTTCGTCTCGGGCATCCACGGCATCACGGCGTTTGATCCGGCGAATGGCATCGGCACCGGGCAGCCGCCCGCCGGCTGGCCGATGAGCGGCATCTTTACCGACACCGCGACCATCATCTTCGACCACCAGCTCCTGGCCACGCTGGCCACCATCGCCATCCTGGCCGTGACGGTGCAGACCATACGCCACGAGCCGCCCGCCCCGGTGCGGGACGCGGCGGCGCTGATCGGGCTGCTGGTGATCCTGCAATTCGTGCTGGGGGTCACGGCGCTGGTCTCGCAGATGATCGATATCGGCGTGGTCCACCAGATGAACGCGGTGCTGCTGCTGGGCGGGCTGATCAACCTGCTGCACCGGCTGCGCGGGGCCACCGCATGAAGCCTGACAAGGCGCTCGGGACGTGGGTTCTTGTTCTCGCCGCGATGGTGTTCGGCATGACGGTGGGGGGCGGACATGCCCGCACTATCGGGGCCGGGTTCACCATTCAGGTCTGGAGGCCGTTCACCGGCTGGATTCCGCCGCAGAGCGCCGCCGATTGGGCCTATCTCTTCGGCCTGTTCCAGAAGACCGCGCTCTACCAATCCCACCCCATCAGCTTGGAGCAGTACAAGGCTCTGTTCTGGCCGATGTTCCTCGACCGCTGCTGGGGGCGGCTGATGGCGCTGGTGTTCCTCATCCCCTTCATGGTGTTTCTCATCCGGGGGCGGCTGTGGGGTAAAAAGGCGCTGTGGATGGGCTTTATCTTCCTCTGCGGCGCGGGGCAGGCGGCGTTTGGCTGGTATATGGTGCAGACTGGCATGCAGCCGGGCGTACTCTCCCCGCCGCCGCTTTGGGGCGGGCCGCATCTGGCTACGGCCATGCTGATTTTTGCTCTGCTGGTCTGGACTGGGCTGACCTTCCGCACGCCCGAGCCGGTGCCGGTGCCTGGGGCGGCGCATTTGCGGAGCCTTGCCACGGCGAGCGTGGCGTTGATCTGGCTCACCATGGGCTTTGGCGCGCTGGTCGCCACCTCCAACGCGCTCACCGTGTTCAACAGCTTTCCCACCATGGACGGCGCCTGGGTGCCGCCGGGAATGTTCGACCTGCACCCCGTGCTGCTGAACTTCGTGCAGAACAAGGCGACGGTGCAGTTCTGCCATCGTCTGCTGGCCACGGTGACGGCGCTGACCGTGCTGACCACCGCCGTGACCGGGCTGCGCATGAAGCTCTCCCCCGCACTGCGCGACAATTTTCTGCTGCTCGCCGGTTTCGTGGCGTTGCAATACCTGCTGGGCATGACCACCATCGTGTTGGGCAGCGCCAATCTTGGCTATGTGCATGAGCTGAATGCCGTGCTGCTGTTTGCCACCGCCCTGGCGGCGCGGCACAAGCTGCGCGGCGCTTTGCCCGCGCCGGGGGCGCAGAGTCTACCCGCCGCGGCGGAATGAGGAGATGAGAGAGATGACCGAGGCTTTGCAGACCGCCAGCACGCTGTTCCATGGCGCCGAGGGCCTCGACCCGGATAAAGCCGTGCGGCTGATGAGCCCGGCGCTGGACGGCACGGATGACGGCGAGTTGTTCCTGGAATACCGCGAATCCGAATCCGTCTCGCTCGATGACGGGCGCATCCGTGCGGCGAGCTTCGACACGCGCCGGGGCTTCGGCCTGCGCGCCGTGCTGGGCGAGGCCGCGTATTTCGCCCATGCCGGGGAGATTTCCGAGCCTGCCCTGGCCCGCGCGGCCGAGACCATCCGCGCCGCCAAGGCTCTGGAACATTCGCTGACCGCCGCCGGCCCCGCCGTGGCGAGCAAGCCGCTTTACGCCGGGCTGAACCCGCTGGCCGAAGCGCCCTTCGCCGCCCGCGCCGAGCTGTTGCAGCAGATCGACGCCTTCGCCCGCGCCGCCGACCCGCGCGTGGTGCAGGTGATGGCGAGCATTGCTGGGGAGTGGCAGGTGATCGAGATCATCCGTGCCGATGGCTCCCGCGTGGCGGATCTGCGCCCGCTGGTGCGGCTTAATGTCTCGGTGGTGATGGAGCAGAATGGCCGCCGCGAATCCGGTGGGCATGGCGTGGGCGGGCGCACCGGCTATGGGCCGATCGTGACGCCGGAGTTTTGGCAGGCGGCGGTGCGCGAGGCGATCCGCCAAGCCGAGGTGAATCTGGAAAGCATCCCCGCCCCGGCGGGCGAGATGGAGGTGGTGCTGGGGCCGGGCTGGCCGGGCATTCTGCTGCACGAGGCCATCGGCCACGGGCTGGAGGGTGATTTCAACCGCAAGCAGACCTCCGCCTTCGCCGGGCTGATGGGCAGCCGCGTGGCCGCCAAGGGCGTTACCGTGGTCGATGACGGCACCCTCCCCAACCGCCGCGGCTCGCTGACCATCGACGACGAAGGCACCCCGACCTCCCGCACCACGCTGATTGAGGACGGGATTCTCGTGGGCTTCCTGCAGGACAGGCAGAACGCGCGGCTGATGAACATGCGCGCCACCGGTAATGGCCGCCGCCAGTCCTACGCCCACGCGCCGATGCCCCGCATGACCAACACCATCATGCTCGGTGGCGAGGCCTCGAGGGAGGACATGATCAAATCCATCAAGCGCGGGCTGTATGCGGTGAATTTCGGCGGCGGGCAGGTGGATATCACCTCCGGCAAGTTCGTGTTCTCGGCCGCCGAGGCTTACCTGATCGAGGACGGCAAGGTGACCGCGCCGGTGAAGGGCGCGACGCTGATCGGCAACGGGCCGGATGCGCTGACCAAGGTGGAGATGATCGGCAATGATCTGGAACTCGACCCCGGTATCGGCACTTGCGGCAAGAATGGCCAGGGCGTGCCGGTGGGCGTGGGCCAGCCGACGATCAAGCTCTCCGGCCTGACCGTGGGCGGGACGGCGGCGTAACCGCAAAAGAAATGCCGCCTTTCTGAAAGAAGGCGGCATTTCACGAGCGTTAAAACCCCAGGCGGGTTTACTCGGACTTGAGATGCGCGATCAGGCGTTCGATGGCGGTCGCCTTGTCGATCTGCTCCAGCGCCGCATATTCCGCCGCCAGACGGTCCAGGGCGGATTCGTAGATCTGCCGCTCAGAGAAGCTCTGGTCCGGCTGGCCGGCATTGCGGTGCAGGTCGCGCACCACTTCGGCGATGGCCGCCGGGTCGCCGGAGTTGATCTTCGCCTCGTATTCCTGCGCGCGGCGCGACCACATGGTGCGCTTGATGCGCGCGCGGCCCTTGAGCACGGCGAGCACGTCGTCGAACTGCTTCTTGGAGGCCAGCTTGCGCAGGCCGGCGGTGCGGGCCTTGTTGGTGGGCACGCGCAGGGTCATGCGGTTTTCGTCGAAGGTGATGTGGATCAGCTCCAGCGTATGGCCCGCGATCTCCTCGACCGCGATGCGCTCCACCTTGCCCACGCCATGGGTGGGGTACACGACATAATCGCCCTGCTGGAAGTTTTCCGCCTTGGCCGGAGCGCGGGGCGGGGAGAGCGGACGGATCGGCCCGGCGGGGATGCCGCCATGCATGACCGGCGCGGGCGTGGCGGGGGCAGCCACCGGCTCGTCCTGCCCATCGGTTTCCGCGCGCTTGGTTTTGGTGGCTTTGGCCGTCAGGTTCGTTTCGTCAGCCCCCTCCGCCGCGGACTTGGCCGGTTTCTTCGCCACAACGGATTTCTGCTTCTCGCTCATTGCCACTCCAACCACCAAAAACCGGGCGCGGTCGATCCGCCCCCGGCTCATATAGGTGTCGTGTAACAGATTTTTTGCCCCCCGTCACCCAGGGGGCGGCCAGACTCAGGGCTGGCCGGGATTCAGGGAGAGCAGGGCTTCCTTGCCGGGCTTGCCCTTCCACTCCTCGGCATCGGCCGGCGGGGTGCCCTTGCGGGCGATGTTGGGCCAGGACTTGGCCAGATCGCGGTTACGCTCGGCCCAGGCGGCGGCGCGGTCATCGCTATCGGGGAAGATGGCTTCGGCCGGGCACTCGGGCTCGCACACGCCGCAATCGATGCACTCGTCCGGGTTGATCACCAGAAAATTCTCGCCGACGTAGAAGCAGTCCACCGGGCAGACTTCAACGCAGTCCATAAATTTGCACTTGATGCAGTTTTCGGTGACCACGTAGGTCATCAGGCACTCCTAGATAAACAAGGCTGGATTCTTGCCCTCCCTATGCGCGCAAGGGCGGGTTTGTGCAAGTTATCCGGCATCGATCTCGCGGTAAAACGCCTGCGCTTCAGGCGCTGGGCCGCGCTTTTCCGGCAGGCCCAGAACCTCCACCACCTTCACCCCGCTTGGCAGGGCCAGGGTCAGCACATCGCCGGGGTGCAGCTTGGCGTGGGGTTTTTCCGTGCTCTGGCGGTTGATGCGCACACCGCCTTTTTCCACCAGCGCCACGGCGACTGGGCGGGTTTTGCAGAAGCGCGCGAAGACGAGGAACTTGTCCAGCCGCAGCCAGTCTTGCTCCTCGTCGGCCATGCGTCAGCGGCGGGCCTTCAGCGCGGCCAGGGCGGCGAAGGGGCTGTCCGCCAGTGCCGCGGGCTCCGGTTCCGGCGCCTGGGCGGCGGGGGGGTGGTGCGGGCGGTGCTGCTCCATCTTGCGGCGGGCCAGCATGGCGGGGGCGGCCGGGCCGTAATGCTTCGGCCCGAGCGTGCCAGCCTGGATGAGCCGGAAGCCCAGCGCGTGCAGCGTGGGGGCGAGCTGGTCGGGCTTGAGCCCCATGCGCGAGCCGATATTCGGCGGCAGCAGAATGGGGTGCTTGCGCAGCAGGTAATGCAGCTCGCGGGCCACGCGCTCGGCGACGTCCAGACGGACCATCAGCTCGCCGACCTGCACCCAGCCCATGACCAGGGCGAAATCCGCCCCCCAGTTCTTGGGCATGGGCGCGCTCACCAGCCCGGCGGCGGGCAGCGGGGGCGGGTTACGGTCGTGCCAGACGCCCCAGAACAAAGCGCGCAGCTTGGCCGCGCCCGGCTTGAGCGCGGCGGGCAGGTAAATGGCGAAACGGCCGAGATCGATGCCAAAAGTCTTGGCCTCCTGCCGCAGCTCCTGCGCCACCGGCTCGGGCGGCAGCACGCCGCCGGACTCGCTGAGCCGGTGGACGATGCCGCGCAGCGGGGCGGGCGGGTTTTCCATCGCCTTCAGCAGCGCGCCGAGGCGCTTTTCCGTCTCGGTGGCGAGCCATGTGGCGAGGCGGGCGCGCAGGCGCTCGCGGGCCAGGCCGTCGAGGAATTCGGAATGAATGACGTCGATGGCCGGCTTGAGGAAGGTCTCGCTCTTCTTCAGCTTGGCGATCTTGGCGCCTTCCCACTCGATGAACCGGTCATCGGTGAGGGTGAATGCGTCATCGGCGGCGGTTTCGGCGCGGATGATGCGCCGGGGCATCTCCTGCGCCAAGGCCCGCCGGGCGGCGCGCAGCACCAGCTTCTTCTCGGCCCCCTGGGTCGAAGGATCGGGGTGGAACTGAAACCCCTCCACATGTCCAACCTCGTGGCCTTCCACCAGCACCTGGCCGTTATTGGCCACGACCGCCTGCAGCTCTGCCGCCTCGGCGTCTTCCAATCGTCTCGTCAAATGTGCCGCCCTCTTATCAACAAACCGCGCCATCAGTTTTACGTGTAGCGTATCCGAAAGCCTATCCTCCACCGCGCGGGCCCGCATGGCCCAGGTGTCGGCATCGCGCATCCAATCCGCACGGGCTGTGATATACGCCCAAACGCGCACATCCGTCAGCCTTTGCATAAGTGTATCAATGTCGCCCTCGATTTTGTCGAGGTTTTCGATCTCCCGGCGGACCCAGTCCTCGGGCAATTTCTCAGCTTTGCGCAAATGGTTGAACACCCGGCCGCAGAGTTTCACATGCGCGTCGGTGGCCAGTTTGCGGAAATCGGGGATCTGGCAGGCTTCCCACAGGAGCTGCACGGCGGTGCGGCCCTGGGCGGCTTTGCGGATCTCGGCATCATGGCCCAGCGCCGCCAAGGTGAGCACGTCCGCCGCGTCCTGCCCGCGCACGAGGCCGGGGCGGTCGGGCGGGGCGGTGAGGCTGTCGAGCAGTGACTCCACCGAGCGGAAATCCAGCACGGCGTTGCGCCAGCAGAGTTGTTCCAGCGGCTCGAACTGATGCGCCTCGACGGCTTCGGTCAGGTCCTCGCCCAAAGGCTGGCAATCGGCGGTGACGCCGAAGGTGCCGTCGCGCATGCCGCGCCCGGCGCGCCCGGCAATCTGCCCGACCTCGGGCGCGTAGAGCAGGCGGGGCTTGTGGCCATCGAATTTCTGCACCCCGGCGAAGGCGACATGGTTCACATCCATGTTCAGCCCCATGCCGATGGCGTCCGTCGCCACCAGGAAGTCCACCTCCTTGTCCTGGTACAAGGCCACCTGGGCGTTGCGGGTGCGGGGGGAAAGGCGGCCCATGACCACGGCGCAACCGCCCCGGCGGCGGCGCACGGCCTCGGCGATGGCGTAGACCTCGGCGGCGGAGAAGGCGACGATGGCCGAACGCGGCGGCAGGCGGGAGAGCTTGACCGGCCCGGCATAGGTGAGCTGCGAGAGGCGGGGGCGGGTTTCGATCTCAACCCCCGGCACCAGCCGCTTGAGCAGCGGCTTGATGGTCTCGGCGCCCAGGAACATGGTCTCCACGAGGCCGCGGGCGTTGAGCAGACGGTCCGTGAAGATATGCCCGCGATCCGGGTCGGCGCAGAGCTGGATCTCGTCCACGGCGAGGAACTCCACCTTGCGGTCGAGCGGCATGGCCTCCACCGTGCAGGAGAACCAGCGCGCCCCGGGGGGGACGATCTTCTCTTCGCCGGTGATGAGGGCGACGTTGCGGATGCCCTTGGCCGCCACCATGCGGTCGTAATTCTCGCGCGCCAACAGCCGCAGCGGAAAGCCGATGATCCCGGAGGAGTGGCTCAGCAGGCGTTCGATGGCGAGATGGGTTTTGCCCGTGTTGGTGGGGCCGAGAACGGCCTTCACCCGGGGCTGAAATGCGGACATGCTGCGGACTTAGGTGGGAAGACGCCTTGGCTTTACAAGCGCAACGCCGCCAGGGCGGCGGTGTGCAGGGTGGGGTTGGCGGCGGCGACAACATCGCCCTCGGCGCCCAGGCGCAAAGGTTGCCCGGCCCAGTCCGTCACCACGCCGCCGGCGGCTTCCACCACCGGGGCCAGGGCGGCCCAGTCCCAGAGCTTCAGGCTGCATTCGGCCACCACGTCGATCTGCCCCAGGGCCAGCAGCCCGTAGGCATAGGCGTCGCCACCCCAATAGACGCGCTTGGACGCCGCTTGCAGCTTGGCGAAGCGGGCGGCCTGCTCGGGGGAGAACATCTCAGGCGCGGTGGAGGACAGCTCGGCCTCGGCCAGGGTAACGCTCTGGCGGGTGCCGACCGTGCCGCCGAAACCGCCCTTGAAGTGGGCGGGAACGCCGCGCCCGCCGATCCAGCGCTCGCCGGTGACCGGCTGGTCGATGAAGCCCAGCACCGGCGCGCCGTCCTCCAGCAGCCCGAGCAGGGTGCAGAAGGTGGTGCGGCCGGTGATGAAGGCGCGCGTGCCATCGATGGGGTCGATCACCCAGGTGTATTTCGCGTCTGGCCGGTGGGCGGGGAATTCCTCGCCGATGATCCCGAAATCCGGGAAGGCGGCCAGCAGATGCTCGCGCAGGGTCTCCTCGGCTTGGCGGTCCGCCACGGTGACGGGGCTTTCGTCGGATTTGTCATCCGCCGCAAGGCCCACCCGGAAATGCGGGCGGATGGCGGCGCCAGCGGCGTCAAGCGCCGCCTCGGCCGCGGCCACCAGGGCCTCAAGGGAGTTTGGCTGGAGAGTCGGCGTTGTGGTTGAGGTAAGCAATGACATCAGCCCGAATCTGGTCGTTCTTGATTCCGGCGAACGACATGGCCGTACCAGATGCGTAGCTGTTAGGCGCTTTCAGCCAGTCACTCAAGCTATCCGGCGTCCAGGGCTGGCCTGCCTTGGCCTGCACGGCGCTGGAATAGGTGAAACCGGGGGCAGAAAACGCCTTGGCGCCGACAATACCGTACAAATCAGGGCCGACGCCGTTATGCCCGCCCTTGGTGATGTTGTGGCAGACGCTGCATTGCTGCTGGAATACGGCTTGGCCCTTGGCGATGTCCGCGCTGACGAACAGGGTGTCGATGCCCGGAGCGGCGGCTTGGGCGGCGGCTTGGGCCGGTGCGGCGGCGCTGGCGGGGGGCGCCGTGGGGATGGGCAGAGGGCTGGCGGCCAAGCTGCGCAGATAGGCGATCACATCCGCCCGGGTCTGGGGATTATGGATGCCGGCATAGGACATGCCGGTGCCGGAGGCGAAGCTGCTGGGCGAGGTCAGCCAGGAATCCATGCTGTCATAATCCCAATTGCCCTTGGCCTTGGCTTTGACGGCATCGGAATAGGTGAACCCGGCATGGGCGAACATCGGGCCGCCCAGCACGCCGTAAAGATTGGGACCAACGCCATTCGCTCCGCCCTGGGTGAAGGTGTGGCAGGCGGCGCATTGCTGCTGCACGAAGGCTTGGCCCTTGGCGGCATCGGCGCTGGCGAGCAGGGGGATGATTGATTCCGGCCCGCTGCTGGGAGCAGCCACAGGGGCGGCTTGGGTTAGCCCGGTAAGCTGGATGGCCGGTTTTTCCGGCGCTTCCTCGGGGATGAAGATATGGGCGACGCGGTTCGCCGCCCAGAGGATGAGTCCCGCCGTCAACACGCCTGCGGCGATCTTGTTGCCGAGCAGGCTATCCTTGCCAGATTTGCCCATGGTTCCCCCAACTCTTTTTGTAATGTGATTGCACTGGAACCTAGAGCGTTTTAGGCAGGCGCGACAAGCAGAATAGAGGTCAGGCCTAAGTGACACCGATTATTCTCATCCCCGCCCGGCTCGGCTCCACCCGTCTGCCGGGGAAGGTGCTGGCGGATATCGCCGGGCAGCCGATGATCGTGCATGTGCTGCGCCGCGCGCAGGAGGCCGCATTGGGCCCCGTGGCCGTGGCCTGCTGCGAGGCCGAGGTGGCCGAGGCCGTGGAGCGCGCGGGCGGCATCGCCGTGATGACCGAGCCCGACCTGCCCTCCGGCTCCGACCGCATCCACGCCGCGCTGCATACGCTGGACCCCGCCGGGCGGCATGATGTGGTGATCAATCTGCAAGGCGATCTGCCGGCCATCGACCCGGCTTATCTCGACAAGGTGCTGCGCCCGCTGGAGCTGGGCTACGATATCGGCACGCTCGTCGCCCCGGTGGCCAGCGCGGAGGAGGCGCTCTCGCCCTCCGTGGTCAAATGCGTCTGCGCCTTCCCCGAGGGGGTGGAGGTTGCTCCGGCGCTGTATTTCTCGCGCAACCCGGTGCCGGGGGGCGAGGGGCCGTTGTGGCACCATATCGGCATCTATGCCTACCGGCGTGAGGCGCTGGGACAGTTCGTCTCGCTGCCGCCCTCGGCGCTGGAGCAGCGCGAGAAGCTGGAGCAGCTGCGCGCCTTGGAGGCGGGGATGCGCATTGGCGTGGCCCGTGTGCCGGGCGCGCCGTTCGGGGTGGATACGCCCGCCGACCTTGAACATGCCCGCCGCCTGCTGGGGACCACGCCATGACGCTCATCGCTTTCCAGGGCCAGCCCGGCGCTTATTCCGACCTTGCCTGCCGCAACGCCTACCCCGGCGCGCGGACCCTGCCTTGCGAGACCTTCGAGGGGGCGATGGAGGCCGTGCGCGAAGGGCGGGCGGATCTGGCCATGCTGCCGCCGGAGAATTCCATTGCGGGGCGCGTGTCGGACATGCACGCCTTGCTGCCGGAGAGTGGGCTTTCGATCATCGGGGAGAAATTCCTGCGTATCGAGCACTGCCTGCTCGCCCCGCCGGGGGCGACGATCGAGGGCATCAAGCGCATCCACTCCCACCCTGTGGCGCTGGGGCAGGTGCGTAAGCTGATCGCCGAACTCGGGGTGACGGCGGTGGTGGAGTACGATACGGCCGGGTCGGCCGAGATCGTCGAGAAGCTGAACAACCCGGAGGATGCGGCGGTGGCGTCGTCCCTGGCCGGGGAGCTGCACCATCTGCAAATCCTGCGCCGCAATGTCGAGGATTTCGCGCATAACACCACGCGCTTTTATGTGATGGCGCGCGAGCCTCTGCATCTGGCGCCGGACACGCCGGACCTGATGACCACCTTCGTGTTCAACGTGCGCAACGTGCCGGCGGCGCTCTACAAGGCGATGGGCGGGTTTGCGACCAATGGCGTGAACATGACCAAGCTGGAGAGCTACATGCTCAATGGCAGCTTCACCGCCACGCAGTTTCTGGCCGAGGTGGATGGCCACCCGGACCAGCCCGCGATGCGCCATGCCTTCGAGGAGCTGGCCTTCTTCTCCACCGAGATCAAGATTCTGGGCACGTACCCGGCTGATCCGTACCGGCTGAAGCAGCGCCAGAAGCAGGGCGGTTAGGCGCGCTCCCGCCGCAAGGCGGCGCCGATGCTGGCGCCGATGATGGAGGCCGCGAGTGTGACGGCGAAGCCCGTTACGTAGCGCAGCCACATCTTTTGCCACGCCAAGGTGAGCATGCCGTTGACGAAGCCCTCTTGCCCGCCAATGGCGGCGGCGAAGGCGATGAAGCCCAGATAATACAGCACGTAGAAGCCATAGGGGGCCAAGGCGTTGAGCGTGCCGACGAGCGCGCCGCGCCGCCTTGCGATAGCCCCGGCGACGAAACCTGAAACCAGCCCGACAGCCAGCGCCTTGCCGCCGCCCGCCATCGTCAGCGTGTGGTACTGGAAGCCCGGGGGGCTGTTTGGCAGGTCCTGAAAGGCCAGGAGCTGGATGAGGTGAAACAGCTTTACCCCAAGCTGCACCACCAGCCCGGCCAGAACGGCCGCGGTGAGGCGCCAAGCGGTATTTGTGGGGCGTAAATCCTGGGTCATTTGTGCCGTATAAACGAAAAGGGCCGGGAAATCTTCCCGGCCCTGTGTGTTCAGGTGTTCATCGCGTCGAAGAAATCGGCGTTGCTCTTGGAGTATTTGAGCTTGTCCAGCAGGAACTCCATGGCGTCGGTCGTGCCCATCGGGTTGAGGATGCGGCGCAGCACCCACATCTTGGAGAGCATGCTCTTCTCGACCAGCAGCTCCTCCTTACGGGTGCCGGACTTCGTGATGTCGATGGCCGGGAAGGTGCGCTTGTCGGAGAGCTTGCGGTCGAGGATCAGCTCGGCATTGCCGGTGCCCTTGAACTCTTCGAAGATCACCTCGTCCATGCGGCTGCCGGTGTCGATCAGCGCCGTGGCGATGATGGTGAGCGAGCCGCCTTCCTCGATATTGCGCGCCGCACCGAAGAAGCGCTTGGGGCGCTGCAGGGCGTTGGCGTCCACACCGCCGGTGAGCACCTTGCCGGACGAGGGCACAACGGTGTTGTAGGCGCGGGCGAGGCGGGTGATGGAGTCGAGCAGGATCACCACGTCGCGCTTATGCTCGACGAGGCGCTTGGCCTT
>DAIDJU010000084.1 GCA_027451225.1 Acidocella sp.
GTCCGCATATCCGCCATTTCCGGCGTGGCCTCGGCCAAGGTCACGGTGCGGATCTGCTCCTGTGGCGTTGTTACCGCGTGGGCGAAGATGATCAGGCGCTCCGGCTCGCATTCCTCGCGCAGCACGGCCAGCGCGCGGGTGAACCCCTCGGGCCGGGAGGCGGAGCGGGGGTTGTAGAAGGCCATGGCGAAATCGGCTTGAGCGGCAAGGCGCAGGCGGTGCTCGATCAGCGTCCAGGGTTTCAGATTATCCGAGAGATTGATCGCGCAGAAATCATGCCCCAGAGGCGCCCCGGCCCGTGCCGCGGCGGCCAGCATGGCGGTGATGCCGGGTAGCACGCGGATCTCGAGGCTCTGCCAGTCAGCGTTCTCCTCCAGCGCCTCGAACACCGCCGAGGCCATGGCGAACACGCCCGGATCGCCCGAGGAGACCACCACCACCCGCGCGCCGGAGGCCGCCAAGGCCAAGGCATGGCGGGCGCGGCCCAGTTCCTCGCGGTTGTCGGACGGATGCAGGCTCAGCCCCGGGCGGGGAGCGATGCGGGCGACATAGGGGATATAGCCCAGCACATCGGTCGCGCTGTCCAGGGCGTCGCGCACCTCGGCGGTGAGCAGCGCATCGTCCCCCGGCCCAAGCCCGGCGATGGCCAGCCAGCCGCTCATGCAGGTGCCTGCCCATGCACGAGCACGATGGCGAAATACGGGCAGTCGGCCTCCTCCATCTCGGCCAGACGCAGCACGCGCTGCTGGCGCGAGGTGCCGTGCGCCACCAGCCAGGCCTGCTCCAGCCTCCCGGCGGCGCTCAGGGCGCGGCGGATTTTCGGCAAATTCCGCCCCGTCTTCATCACCACCAAAGCGTCGCTGTCGCGCATGCGGCGGGTCAGCTCGGCCTCGGGCAGAATGCCGGTGAGCACGGTGAGCACGTCGTCGCTCCAGGTGATGGGCGTGCCGGTGGCCGTCCAGCAGCCGGACATGCCGGTGATGCCCGGCACCACCTCCAGCGCCACCCTGCCGCGCAGCCGCACATGCAGGTGCATGAAGGAGCCGTAGAAGAACGGATCGCCCTCGCAGAGCACGACCACCTCCTCATCTTGCGCCAGCGCGCTCAGGCGTTCGGCCCAATCGTCGTAGAAGGCGGTAAGCTGGTCGATGTAGTCCGGGCTGTTAAAGGGAAGTTCGGTGGTGACCGGGTATTCCATCGGGTACTCGGCGCAGCCGGGGCGCAGCAGCCCCTCCACGATGCGCCGCGCCTGACCCGCCCGTCCGGCCTTGCGGAAATAGGCAACATGTTGCGCCTCGCGCACCAGCCGATGGGCGCGCAGGCTCATCAGCTCCGGGTCGCCGGGGCCGAGCCCCACGCAGATGATCCGCCCCATGCTCACTCCGCCCGGCTGGCGATGGCGTTCACCGCCGCCACGGTCACCGCCGAGCCGCCGAGCCGCCCTTCCACGATGAGCGACGGCGCGGGCGGCGCCGCGAACAAAGCGGCCTTGGATTCCGCCGCGCCGACGAAACCCACCGGGCAGCCGATGATCGCCGCCGGGCGCGGGCAGGCGGGGTCTTCCAGCATGTTCAGCAGGTGAAATAGCGCCGTGGGCGCGTTGCCAATGGCCACCACCGCCCCGCCCAGATGCGGACGCCACAGCTCCAGCGCCGCGGCGCTGCGCGTGGTGCCGAGCTTGGCGGCCAGCGCCGCGACCTCGGGCGCGTGCAGGGTGCAGATCACCTCGTTATGCGCGGGCAAACGCGCGCGGGTGATGCCCTCGCTGACCATACGGGCATCGCAGAGAATGGGCGCGCCCATTACCAGCGCCGTGCGTGCGGCTTCCACCATGAGGGGGGTGAAGCGCACATGGCGTTCCAGCCCCACCAGCCCCAGC
The DNA here is from genome assembly GCA_027451225.1 of Acidocella sp. Classification (GTDB taxonomy): domain Bacteria; phylum Pseudomonadota; class Alphaproteobacteria; order Acetobacterales; family Acetobacteraceae; genus Acidocella. The sequence continues at coordinate 1,880 of DAIDJU010000084.1, forward strand.
GCGTGGATCATCCGCACCACCACGGGGTCTTCCTCGGGCGTGAAGCGGGCGAGATCGGCCTCGGCCCTGATGGTGGCGAAGGATTGGCGGTAGATCGCCGCGGCGTCGGTCTCGTAGGTGTGGGGCATCAATCCGGTCCGAAAATCGCTTCGGGGTGGCGGAGAAGCGCTGCCGGGTCAAGCCCGGTTCGCGCCGGCGTGCCGGGGCGGTTGAGGGTGAAGCCGGTTTCCGTGGCGATGAGGGTGGTATCGGCCGGGGCGGGGTGGGCGCAGCTCTTGGCGCAGCCGGAGACATGCAGGCTCTGGCCCGCGGGCAGATGCGCCGCGAGGGCTTTCGCCAACGCTCTGGTTTCCCCCAAAGCCTGGGCGCAGCCCGGCGCGCCGGTGCAGGCGAAAACGCGCGGCCAGGGCGAGGCGGGGTCGAGATTTAGCCCCCGCAGAGCGGGCAGGGCGGCAAGGCCGGGCAGAAACAGCATCCGCCACGGGGTGAGTCGGAGTTCGGGGGCCAGATCCGCCAAAGCGGCCAGCGTGGCGGCGGGCAACTCCCCCAGCGCGAAGGCGGCGAGCAGCCCGTCCGCGCGCGGCCCCGGCACGGGCGGCGGCAGGGGCGCGGCGGGGGGCAGCCAAGTCTGCCCCGGCGGGGTGTGCCCGGTGGCGAGATGCGCGCGCATCCGCCCGCGTCCCTCCTTCACCCCGCCCGAGGCGATGAACCATTGCGCCAGCGCCAGGGCCTGGGGCACGGCCCCCTCAGGGGAGACGGGCTGGCCCTGAGCCGCGCCGTCCGGGCGCAGGAGCAGCGTGCCGTCCGTGGCGCGCTCCAGGCGGATATCGGCGGAGGTTTGCGCCAGAACCGGAGCGGGGCCGGTATCCAGCGCGAAGCCGAATTTGGCGGGTAGGCCGTGCAGGCCCGCCAAACCTTCGGCCAAAGCGGTGGCGAGGTCCGGCGTGCCGTCCCCCGCTTGCCAGAACGGGGTGATGGCGATGTTGCGGGTCCGCTCGGTGGCTTCGTCGGCATCCAGCAGGCTCAGCGCGGCTAGTTCATCCAGCAGCATTGCGTGCGCCGCCGGGGCGATGCCGCGTAGTTGCAGATTGGCCCTGGTGGTCAATGCCAGCACGCCCTGCCCGTAAGTTTCCGCCAGCCGGGCGAGGCCATGGGCCTGTTCGCGGGAAAGCCGCCCCTGTGGCGGGCGGATGCGCAGGATCAGCCCGTCTTCGGCCGCCATGGGGCGGTGCGCGCCGGGGCACCAGCCCTTGATCGTCATGCCCCGCCCTCCAGCTTCGCGGCGATGGCGTTGTTGCGCGTGCGCCACAGCCCGGATTGACGCAGCCGGGTAAAGACATCTTGCAGCCGCGCCAGGGCGGCGGGGTTCTCACGGGCCAGGAAATCCGCCACCTCCGGCCTGCCCAGCGTGGCCTCATGGTACAAATCGAACAGATGCGCGGGCACGGCGTCCGCCAGATGCGCGAAGGCGGCCATGTGGTCGAGCGTCGCGGCGATTTCCGCCCCGCCGCGGAAGCCATGCGCCATCATGGCCCCGGCCCAGGCAGGGTTGGCGGCGCGGGCGCGCACCACGCGGGCGATCTCCTCGGGCAGGCGGCGGGCCTGGGGCTGGTCGGGGCGGGTCACGTCCAGATGGTAAAGGGCGGGGGCGTTCAGGCCAAGCCGCGCCATGGCGGCGGCGAACCCGCCCTCATGCGCCGCGTAATCG
>DAIDJU010000085.1 GCA_027451225.1 Acidocella sp.
GCTGGCTTATCCGCAGCTCACCCCGGAGGTGCTGGGGCAACTCATCGCCTTGTATGAGCACCGCATCTTCACCGAGGCCGCCATCTGGAACATCAACGCCTTCGACCAATGGGGCGTCGAGCTGGGCAAGGAGCTGGCGACCAGCCTTTTGCCGGCGGTCAAGGGAACAGAAAACAACCAGGCGGATCCTGCCATCGGCGGATTGCTGCAACATCTCGGGAGCCTCGCATGAACGCGCCACTAACCCTCACATCTGACCGCAACCTGGCACTCGAACTCGTGCGCGTGACCGAGGCGGCAGCGCTTGCGGCCGCGCATTGGATCGGGCGCGGCGAAAAGAACGCCGCCGATGGCGCCGCCGTGGAAGCCATGCGCAAGGCTTTCGACAGCGTGGCCATCGACGGCACGGTGGTGATCGGCGAAGGCGAGATGGATGAGGCGCCGATGCTGTATATCGGCGAGAGGCTGGGCTGCGGCGGTCCGGCGATGGATATCGCCGTGGACCCGCTGGAGGGCACGTCTATCGCCGCCAAGGGCGCGCCCAATGCGCTTGCGGTGGTGGCGATGGCCGGGCGAGGCTGCCTGCTGCACGCGCCGGATGTGTATATGGACAAGATCGCCGTGGGGCCGGGCCTGCCGGACGGCGTGGTGGGGCTCGACCGCAGCGTGCGGGAGAACCTCGAAAGCCTCGCCGCCGCGAAACGCTGCGCCGTGGATGAACTGATGGTGTGCGTGCTGGAACGCGAACGCCATGCCGGGATCATCGAGGCCTGCCGTTCCGCCGGGGCGCGGATCACGCTGATCGGCGAGGGCGATGTGGCAGGGGTGATCGCCGTGGCGCAGCCTGAGAGCGGGATTGACCTTTACCTCGGCTCCGGTGGCGCGCCGGAGGGCGTGCTGGCCGCTGCCGCTTTGCGCTGCTTCGGCGGGCAGATGCAGGGGCGGTTGCTGTTCGAGGATGTCACCCAGATCGCCCGTGCGGCGTCGATGGGCATTGCCGACCCGGACCGTATTTATACGATCTCCGACATGGCCAAGGGCGATGTGCTGTTCGCCGCCACGGGCATCACCTCCGGGCAGATGCTGCGTGGCGTGCATCTGGCGGGAGGGCGGGCCGTGACCCACTCCATCGTCACCCGCAGCAAATCCGGCACGGTGCGGTTTGTCGAGGCACATCATCGGCGCAAGGCTTTTCAATGACCTCATCCGCGCCGCCTCGATAAAAGCGATGTGGCGTGTTTTTCACCATTTCTGCATATTTTTGAGCCGCAAATAGATCCACCTATCAGCCATCCAATGTTTTTTGCGGCATTTCAGGTTGGCATAAGGCTTGCTTATTACTCTGACATAGGCCGCTAGGGTTCCGGCCGGGGATGACCCCGGTGTCTGGTCCGAGAGCGGCGGTCATGCGGGGAGACATCCGCATGATGCACGGCGGGACAAAAGCCCGGGAGAGCTACGGATGCGGGGGTACGCATCGGCTCTCTGTGTACCCTCGAATTCGGTGAGTTTGGTCAACGAAGAGAGGGTTACACATGCTGACACGTAAAGATTTTCTGAAATCCAGCGCCGCGCTGACGGCCGCGGCCACCATGGCCGGTGCAGCACCGGCCTTTGCCGCGACGAAGAAGAAGTTCACGCTGGCCTGGACGATCTATGTCGGCTGGATGCCGTGGCCCTGGGCGGCGGAAAAGGGCATCGTGAAGAAATGGGCCGATAAATACGGCATCGAGATCGATGTGGTCGAGGTGAACGACTACTCCACCTCCATCAACCAGTACACATCCGGCATGTTCGATGCGCTGACCATCACCAATATGGACACGCTGGCCGTGCCCGCCGTGGGCGGCGTGGACTCCACCTCGATCATCACCGGCGACTATTCCAACGGCAACGATGCCGTGATCCTCAAGAACAAGACGAAGTTCGAGGATATCAAAGGCCAGAACGTCAACATCGTGCAGTACTCGGTCTCGCAATATCTGCTGGACCGCGGCTTGCAGATGCATGGGCTCACCGAGCGCGACATCAAGATCGTCAACACCTCGGACGCCGACATGGCGGCCGCCTTCCTCACCTCGGACGTTACAGCGGTGGTGACGTGGAACCCGATCGTCGAGCAGATCGACGCCGATGCCGGGGCGCATAACGTGTTCAACTCCTCGGCAATTCCCGGCGAGATTCTCGACCTTGTAATCGTGAACACCAAGACGCTGGAAGCCAACCCGGATTTCGCCAAGGCGCTATGCGGCATCTGGTACGAGACGCTGGGCATCATGCTGGCCGACACGCCGGAGGCCAAGGCCGCGCAGACCGAGATGGGCAAGCTCTCCGGCACCGATTACGCCGGCTTCGCCAGCCAGCTCAAGACCACGCATCTCTTCGCCGATCCGGCCGGTGCCGCCGAATTCACCAAGGGCAGCCAGCTGATTTCCACCATGGACCATGTGCGCCAGTTCCTGTTCGCCTGGGGCATGCTGGGCCAGGGGGCGACCTCGCCGGATGTGGTGGGCATCGAGTTCCCCGGCGGGCATGTGCTGGGTGACGCGAAGAACGTGCAGTTCCGCTTCAACGCCGATTACATGGCGATGGCGGCGGCGAAGGCGCTGTAATGCGCCTGATAAACCGGCATCCGGGCAAGACCGGCGCGCGGCTGCTGGCCGTTCTGCCGTTCATCGCCCTCGCCGTTTTGTACCTGGCCGCTTCGGCGGTCAGGCATGCGGCGAACCCGGACGACAAGCTACTGCCGACCATCAGCCAGATGGCCGCCGCCGTGAACCTGATGGCCTTTACGCAGGACATGGCGACGGGCGATTATCTGATGCTCACCGATACGCTCTCCAGCCTGCAAAGGCTGATCGAGGGGCTGGTGATTTCCGTTGGCATATCCTTCATCATCGGCATCGCCGTGGGCATGCTGCCGTATTTGCGCAAGCTCTGCGTGCCGTTCATCGCCGCCTTCTCCATGGTGCCGCCGCTGGCCATTCTGCCGATCCTGTTCATCATCGCCGGTATCGGCGAAACGGCGAAGGTCACGCTCATCGTCATCGGCACCGCGCCGTTCATGATCCGCGACCTGATCATGCGCGTTGAGGAAATGCCCAAGGCGCAGCTCATCAAGGCGCAGACGCTCGGGGCTTCTAGCTGGCAGATGGCGCTGCGCGTCGTGGTGCCGCAGATGCTGCCCCGCCTGATCGACAGCCTCCGTCTTTCCCTTGGACCAGCCTGGATCTATCTGATCTCGGCGGAAGCGATCGCGGCGCAGGACGGGCTCGGCTACCGCATCTTCCTGGTGCGCCGCTATTTCGCCATGGATGTCATTATCCCTTACGTGATCTGGATCACGCTGCTGGCCTTCATCTTCGATGTCGCGCTCCGCTTGGTGCAGCGCTACGCCTTCCCCTGGTTCGCGGGAGCCAAGAGCCAATGAGCAGCATCGAGATCAAGGATGTCTGGCAGATCTACGATGGCCGCGTGGTGCTGGAGAAGATCAACCTGAACATCGAACAGGGCAGCTTCGTCTCCATCGTCGGGCCTTCGGGCTGTGGTAAGACCACGTTGCTGCGCATGCTGATGAGCGAGGAATTCTGCACGCGCGGCAGCATATCGCTGGATGGTGAGGCCCTGCCCGCCGAGCCTACACTCGAGCGCGGCGTGGTGTTCCAGCGCTACTCAGTGTTTCCGCACCTCACGGTGCTGGACAACGTGCTTCTGCCGATGGAGCTAAAAGCCTCGCGCTGGCTTGGAAAACTCCTTGGCCCCAAGCGATACAACGCCAAGGAGGAAGCCCGCGCCATGCTCGAGCATGTCGGGCTGCGCCATGCGGCGGGGTTTTATCCGGCGCAGCTTTCGGGCGGCATGCAGCAGCGCCTTGCCTTGGCCCAGGCGCTGATGGCCAAGCCCCGCGTGCTGCTGCTGGACGAACCCTTCTCCGCCCTCGACCCCGGCACCCGTGCGGACATTCATGTGCTGACCAAGCGGCTCTGGGAAGAGACGAAGATGACCATCGTCATGGTCACACACGACATTTCCGAGGCTTTCCGCCTCGGCACGCGCGTCATCGTGCTGGAACGCCCGGCATCGGACGATCCAGCGAAGGGTGCGCGCATCACCCATGACATTCCCGTTCGCCCGCGCGCGAAGGATAAAAAAGGAGCAGCCTGAATGCTGGATCTGGATAAACTCACCCCCGAACAATACCGCGCCCGTTACGAGGCCTTGCAAACCCAGGCCCGCGCCCGCGCCGCAGCCCCCAAGCCGGTGACGAAGTTCGCTGATATCGCCACGGACGATATCGTCTCGCAGGACAGCATCCCGCCGGGTTGGTATGTCTGTCTGCGCCTCCACAAAGGTGCTGCGCTGCGCATCACCAATGAGTCCGGCACGCCGGGGGCGGCGTTCTTCATGTGGAATGCCGACGAAACCGCCGAGCGCTACAACGCGGGCGACACCGCCAAACTGCAATGGACGACGAATTTCACCACCGGGCGCGTGCTGTTCTCGGATATGGGGCGCGTGCTCGCCTCCATCACCGCCGATAGCGGCGCGGGGCACGATACCATCATCGGCCCCAATAGCCCTGCGCAAACCGCCGGGCGCAACGGGCGCGACAATATCCGCAGCGCCGCCGCCAAGTTCGGGCTTTCGCGCCGCGATGTCGCGCCCGCCATCTCGCTGTTCTCGCCCGTAGCGGTGGATGAGCAAGGCTGCATGCGCTGGCGCGGCAATCCGCCCGCTGACGCGATGCTGGAACTGCGCGCCGAGATGAACCTGCTCGTCGTGCTCTCCAACACCCCCGCGGCACTCAGCCCCATGCAGGAGGCCACTGGCGCCATCAGCTACACCATCTGGCGCGCGCCCGCCGCCGCGCCTGACGATCTCTGCCGTAATTTCACGGAAGAAGCCGCGCGCGGCTTCATCAACACTGACGGGTTCTTCGCCGCATGACCATCATCTCCGACATCACCGTTCCCGCCCGCGCCCCCTACTCCGCCGTGCTGAAAGCGGGGCAGATCATGCGCATCATCGACCTCAAGAGCCAGCAGGCCGTGGATGCGCTGTTCTACAACGCGCAGGACACCACCGAGCGCTACTCGGCGCAGGACACGCTGGCGGCGCAAGCCACCAAAAGCGGGCGCTACGATCTCACCACCGGCTCCGTTCTACTCTCCAACGAGGGCCGGGCGATGGTGAAGATCGTCGCCGATACCTGCGGCTTTCACGACACCTGCGCCGGGGCGTGCTCCTGCGAGGCCAACACCGTGCGCTTTGGCCACGAGACGCGCTTCATGCATTCCTGCCGCGAGAATTTCATCTCGGAGCTTGGCAAACATGGCATGAGCAAGCGCGACCTCGTCTCCAACGTGAATTTCTTCATGAACGTGCCGATCCGCCCCAATGGAGAACTCACAGTTGATGACGGCGTCTCCGCGCCCGGCGGCTATGTGGAGTTGCAGGCCGAGATGGATGTGCTGGTGCTCATCTCCAACTGTCCGCAGGTGAACAACCCGTGCAACGGCTTCACCCCCACCCCCATCCAGATCACCATCCGCGACGCGTAATGTTCAAGAAAATCCTGATCGCCAATCGCGGCGAAATCTCCGCGCGCGTCCAGCGCAGTTGCAAGGCCATGGGCATTGCCGCCGTGGCTGTGTACTCCGATGCCGACCGTTTCGCCCCACCCGTGCTGGCGGCGGACGAGGCCGTGCACGTCGGCCCCGCCGCCCCGGCTGAGAGCTACCTCAACATCGACGCCATCATCGCCGCCTGCAAGGCGACGGGGGCGGAGGCTGTGCATCCGGGCTATGGCTTTCTCTCCGAGCGTGTGGAGTTCGCTGAGAAGCTGGCGGCGGCCGGGATCAAGTTCATCGGCCCACGGCCTGAGCATCTGCGCGATTTCGGGCTGAAGCACACGGCGCGCGATCTGGCCGAAAAGGCCGGAGTGCCGATGCTGCCGGGCACGGGCATCCTCGCCACAGTTGAGGACGCCCTGGTGGCGGCGGAGCGCGTGACCTATCCGGTGATGCTCAAGAGCAGTGCTGGCGGCGGGGGCATCGGCATGGTGCTGTGCCATAACGCCGACGAGCTTGCCGAGCGCTTCGCCAGTGTTTCCCGTTTGGCTGCCAACAACTTTGGCAATGCGTCGCTGTTTCTGGAGAAATACGTGGCCCGGGCGCGGCATGTCGAAGTGCAGATCTTCGGCGACGGCAAGGGTGGCGTCGTGGCGCTGGGTGCGCGCGATTGTTCGTTGCAGCGACGCAATCAGAAGGTCGTCGAGGAAACCCCTGCCCCAAATTTGCCAGAGGCCACGCTTGCCGCGTTGCAGGAAGCCGCCATCGCGCTCGCATCCTCGGTGCAGTATGAATCTGCTGGCACGGTGGAGTTTGTTTACGATGCCGAGGCACAGAAATTCTACTTCCTGGAAGTGAACACCCGCCTGCAGGTGGAGCATTGCGTCACCGAGGAGGTTTACGGCGTCGACCTCGTGCGCTGGATGATCGAGCAGGCGGCAGGCGAGTTCCGCTTTCCTGAAATCCTCACGCCGAAAGGTGCCGCCATCGAGGTTCGCGTTTATGCCGAGAACCCGGCGGAGAATTTCGCGCCATGCAGCGGCACGCTGACCGCCTTCAAGCCCGGCTCCGGCCTGCGCGTGGATGGCTGGGTGGAGGAAGGCACCGCCATCTCTCCGTTCTACGACCCGATGCTGGCGAAGTTCATCGCCACCGGCGGCACGCGCGCCGAGGCCATCGCCAATCTGCAAGCCGCACTGGCGGAGAGCGAGGTTTTCGGCATCGAGACCAATCTCGATTACCTGAGCGAGATCCTGGCCATGCCGGAGTTCCTGGCGGGCGAGATGACCACGCGCAGCCTCGCCAATTTCGCCTATGTTCCGCACAGCATCGCGGTGCTGGATGGCGGGGCGCAATCCTCGCTGCAATCGCTCCCCGGGCGGCTGGGCTATTGGGAGGTCGGCATCCCGCCCTCCGGCCCGATGGACGAGAAAAGCCATGCTCTGGCCAATGAGATTCTTGGCAACGTCATCACCGACACCGCCCTTGAGCTGACCCATACCGGCCCGACCCTGCGCTTTAACTGCGATACCGTCATCGCCCTCACCGGCGGCGCCATGGCGGCGGAGCTGGACGGCGCGGCTGTGCCCTTCTTTACCCCCGTGCCGGTGAAGGCCGGGCAGATCCTCAGCCTGGGCAGCATCGAAGGCCCCGGCCAGCGGACTTACCTTGCCATGAGCGGCGGGTTCTCCGCGCCTGACTATCTGGGCTCCACCGCCACCTTCACTTTGGGCGGTTTTGGCGGGCATAACGGCAACGCCCTGCGCGCTGGCGATACTTTGCGCCTCAACCCGCCGCGCCCCCTGCCCACCCATGCCCCAGCCGCGCGCCCCGTGCTGACGCATGAATGGGAACTCGCCGTGCGCTACGGCCCGCATGGCGCGCCGGATTTCTTCCTGGACGAGGACATCGAGACCCTCTTCGCCTCCACCTACGAGGTTCACCACAACTCGGCGCGCACCGGCGTGCGACTCATCGGGCCGAAGCCGAAATGGGCGCGCAAGGATGGCGGCGAGGCCGGGCTGCATCCCTCCAACATCCATGACAACGCCTATGCCGTCGGTGCCATCGACTTCACCGGCGACATGCCGATTCTGCTCGGGCCGGACGGACCTTCGCTCGGCGGCTTCGTCTGCCCGGCAGTGGTGACGCGCGATGATCTGTGGAAGCTCGGCCAGCTCAAGCCCGGCGACAAGGTGCGGTTTGTCCGCGTGGATGCCGCGCCCGCGATCATCGAGACGCGCAAGGAGAGCACGATCCGCCGTGCGGGCGATGAGGATATTCTCATCGAATTCGGCGAGATGAAGCTCGACTTCGAACTGCGTTTGCGCGCTCAAGGATTGCGCGACGCGCTGGATCAGGCGCGCATCCCCGGCGTTATCGACCTCACCCCCGGCATCCGTTCATTGCAGGTTCACTTCGATTCCGGCGTGACGAACGTGGCCAAGATCAGCGCGGCGGTGGATGAGCTGCTGCCGCATCTGCCCAGGCCCGAGGACATGGTGGTGAAGGCGCGCACCATCCACCTGCCGCTCTCCTGGAACGACAGCCAGATCCGTCTGGCGATGCGTAAATACCAGGAGACCACACGCCCCGACGCCCCCTGGTGCCCGGACAATATCGAGTTCATCCGGCGCATCAACGGACTTGAGAGCATCGACGAGGTG
>DAIDJU010000086.1 GCA_027451225.1 Acidocella sp.
GGTAACGGATGGCACATGGGAATCAGCTCCGATGTGCGCTTCGCCGCCTGAATGCCTGCAAAACGGGCGACTTCAAGGGGATTGCCCTTGGGATTGGCGGGCAGCGCCCGGAGCACGGCCGGTGAAAGCTCCACAAATGCCGAGGCGGTGGCCGTGCGCCGGGTTGCGGTCTTGGCGCTCACGTCCACCATGCTGGCGCGTCCTGACGCGTCGTAGTGCGAGAGGCCGGTCTGCCGTGGTTTTGTCATCTCGTTACCCCTGAAAGATCAAGATACGCGCTATCATGCCGGCCTTAAGGCCCGGCGTCTCCTCCGGCACAACCAGAAAGCAGTTGGCGCGGGCAAAGGCAGCCTGATCGCCGGAGCCCTGCCATGGCACCGGCACGACAGTTGGCGGTTCTCCGCCGTGCGCGTTGGGCTGCCAGCGCGCGGGGAGGAATCGCGTCAGTCCTGGCTTGCCGGACACATCGCCGGCAAGCTGCGCCATGGCAAACTGCGGCTCATACGGCTCCGCGCCCGCAACCGCCGCAAGCATCGTTGCGCCAAAGAGCAGGAACGTTGCCGCGGAGGAGACCGGATTGCCCGGCAGACCGAAGAACGGCAGCGGCGAGCGGTCGCCCGTGCTGGACGGCAGCTCGCCAAAGACCAGCGGCTTGCCCGGCTGCATCTTCACGCCGGTGAAGTGGAAGCGCGCGCCCCGCCGCGCCAGCGCCGGCTCGACCAGGTCGAACTTTCCTGCCGAGACTCCGCCGGAAATCAAGAGCATATCTGCGACTGCAGCCTGTTGAAGAGCCGCGTCCAGCGCCTCGGCTGCATCTGCCGCCACCGGAAGCACCCACGGCGCGCCGCCCGCCTGCGCCACCAGCGCCGCAAGCATCGGCGCATTAGAGTTCCGGATTTGGCCGGGGCCGGGCGTGGCATCGACCGGCACCAATTCATCTCCCGTGGTGAGGATCGCCACGCGCGGACGCGCGTAGACGGCCAGCGTGCTGCAGCCGCAAGCAGCCGCCAGCGCAATCTGGGCCGGCCCAAGCCGCGCGCCCGACCGTAGCAGCGTCTCGCCGGAGTGCGCCTGAGCGCCCCGCGGCACAATATTCTCGCCGGCCTGAAGATGCCTGCCCTCGGCCAGCCGGACCGACTCGCCGCCGCGCTCCACATGCTCGACCATCGCCACCGCGTCCGCGCCCGCAGGAATAGGTGCGCCGGTCATGATCTCCCACGCGGCTCCAATGGGCAGCGGACCGCCCGGCTGCTGGCCGGCGTGAGTTGCGCCCTCGATGGGCAGCCAGGCACGCCGGTTGGCTTCGTCTGCACGGCACGCAAAGCCATCCCGGGTGGAGCGCGCAAATGGTGGCTGATCCTCGTCGGCCACAATTGGCGCTGCCAGCACGCGGCCCAGAGCCTCGCCCAGCGGCGCCTGCTCGGTCGGCGGCTGGAAACGGGCGCGTTCCGCTGCAGCCTGCTGCACGCGCAGGTGGGCCTCTTCAAATCGCAACAACTCCGCGCTCATGCAATGGATTGTAAAGTCCCGCAGGCAGGCGCAGAGTTTGCCTCTCGATCTCGCGCAAAAATCGGGATAGGGGGAGGCCTCACGGCCTCTCCCCTCCCACACCACCGTACAAGCGGGTCCGCATACGGCGGTTCGATAGGTTAGTCCCGCCGATGATGCTGACGGGTCGGATGTTCGTCGTTGGAAGTCGCCGTGTGGGC
>DAIDJU010000087.1 GCA_027451225.1 Acidocella sp.
GTGACGAGATCGGCCTTGGCCAGCAGCCCGGCCTCCGCCGCCTGCCCCACCTGCTCCGGCGTGCCGCCCAGCAGCCCGGCGATATCCCCTGCCAGATCGGCGATGCGGTCCGCACGGGCGCGCTGCGTGCCGATCTTGGCGTGGAAGGTGATCTTCTCCAGCTTCGGCAGCAGCTTATCCAGCGGGGTCTTGAGGTCCAGCTCCCAGAAATGCCGCGCATCGGAGAGACGGGCGCGCAGCACGCGCTCATTGCCCGCCACGATCGCCGCCCCGCCATCCTCCGCCTCCAGATTGGCGGCAAAGGCGAAATACGGCGCGGGCTTGCCCGAGGCATCGCGCAGCGCGAAGTATTTCTGGTTGATCTTCATGGAGAGTTCACGCACCTCGTGCGGCAGGCCCATGAAGGCGTCGTCGATCTTGCCGATCAGCGCCACCGGCCATTCCACCAGCCCGGTCACCTCGTCCAGCAGCGCCTCATCAGGGGCCACGGTCAGGTTCAGCGCGGCGGCCTTCCCGGCCATATCGGCGGCGATCTTCGCCTTACGCTCGGCCTGGGCGGCAATAACGCAGCGTTCGCGCAGCTCCTCCTCCCACACGGCGGCGGAAGACACGGCAACCACACCCGGCCCAAGCACGCGGTGGCCCTCGGTCTCATTGCCCGCCGTCACGGGGCCGAGGGTGAAGGGGATCACCTCGCCATCCAGCAAGCAGACGATGCGGCGCAGCGGGCGCACCCAGGTGAACTCGCCCGCCGCACCCCAGCGCATGGATTTCGGCCAGGGCAGCTTGGCCAGCGCCTCGGGCAGCGCCGCGGCGATGAAGTCTTTCGCGGGCTGGCTCGGCGTCTGCTTGTTCAGCACCCAGAAATCGCCTTCCTGGATCAGCTCGGCCTTGTCCGCCCCGTGCTTGCGCAGGAACCCGGCCAGCGCCTGCTCCGGCGCGCTCGCGCGCGGGCCGCGCTCGGAGAGGGTGCTGGCGGGCAGTTCCGCCGCCACCGCCGCCTTCAGCGCGATGCGCCTTGGGCCGTAATAGGTCTCCTCGACCTTGATCCCCAGCTTTTGCAGCACCTGGGTGCAAATCGCCTCCAGATGCCCCGCCGCCCCAGCCTGCATACGCGCCGGGATCTCTTCGGAAAACAGTTCGATGAAAAATTCGGCCATCTTATTCACCCGCGATCCAGGCTTCGGCGCAGGCCTTGGCCAGATTGCGCACGCGCCCGATATAAGCGGCGCGCTCGGCCACCGAGATCACGCCCCGCGCATCCAGCAGATTGAACAAATGGCTGGCCTTGATGCACTGGTCGTAAGCCGGCTGGGCCACGCCCGCCGCCGCCAGGGCCGCGCATTCCTTCTCGGCATCCTCGAAGTGCCGGGCCAGCATCTCGGTATTGGCCAGCTCGAAATTATGCTTCGAGTAGTCCCGCTCGGCACGCAGAAACACATCGCCATAGGTCACGCCCTGGCCGTTGAAATCCAGGTCGTACACATTCTCCACGCCCTGCACATACATGGCGAGGCGCTCCAGCCCGTAGGTCAGCTCAGCACTCGGCGCCACGCAGGCAATGCCGCCCACCTGCTGGAAATAGGTGAACTGCGTCACCTCCATGCCATCGCACCAGACCTCCCAGCCCAAGCCCCAGGCGCCCAGCGTCGGGCTTTCCCACTCATCCTCGACAAAGCGGATGTCATGCACCCGGCGGTCGAGACCGATGGCGTCGTAGGATTGCAGCAGCAGTTCCTGGATATTCTCCGGGCTCGGCTTCAGCAGCGCCTGATACTGGTAATAATGCTGCAGGCGGTTCGGGTTCTCGCCATAGCGCCCGTCCGTGGGGCGGCGCGAAGGCTGTACATAGGCCGCCTTCCAGGGCTTCGGCCCCAGGGCGCGCAGGGTCGTGGCCGGGTGGAAGGTCCCCGCCCCCATCTCGACATCGTAGGGCTGCAGGATGACGCAGCCCTGCTCAGCCCAAAACCTGTGCAATGTCAGGATGATATCCTGAAAACTCTTAGGGCGCCCGGTGGCGGTATGGACTGTCATGGACCCTTGATTAAAGTATGAATACCTGTCGCGGCGCAGCAATACGGCCCCGAAGAGCGAAGAGCAACCACGGAGACCACCAGGACATGACCAAAACCACGAAATGGAGCCCCACGGACTGGCTTTGCCTCGCCCTGGCCGGGCTGATCGGCGGCGGGGTGTTCGCATTCCGCTGGTTCGCGGTGGTGCCGGTCTCCACGGTCGGCCAATGCGCCGCCGCCAACGCCCCCGCCTTCTGCACCCCGCGCCACTGGATGCTGCTCGGCCAATATTACGGCGCCTGGGGCTGGGCCGGCCTCGCTTTGGGGCTGGCGGCGTTTTTCGCCGGCAGCCGCGTACTGGCGGCGCTGGCGCTGGGGGCGGGCATCGCCTCGGTGGTGAATTACAACGCCACCCAGGGCCTCATCGGCGCGGCGCTGGGGCTGATGGCCTGGGGCAGCCTGATCTCAAACCGCCCCGGCTGGAGGCGTTAGAGGCCGACTTTCCCCATCGCGAGGAACTTCTCGCGCCGCTTCGCCTTCAGCGCCTCGGGGGCCAGATCCTTCAGCGAGGCGAGTTGGGCTTCCACCGCGTCGCCCAGAGCCGCCAGGGCGGTTTCCGGGTCGCGGTGCGCGCCGCCCACCGGCTCGGCCACGATCTCGTCGATCAGCCCGAGCTTCTTCAGGTCCTGGGCGGTGATGCGCATGGCCTCGGCAGCCACCGGGGCCTGGGCGGCGTCGCGCCACAGGATGGAGGCGCAGCCTTCCGGCGAAATCACCGAATAAATCGCGTGCTCATACATCAGCACCGCATTACCGGCTGCCAGCGCGATCGCGCCGCCCGAGCCGCCCTCGCCGATGATCGCCGCCACCAGCGGCACCGGAGCGGAGAGGCAAGCCTCGATCCCGCGCGCGATGGCCTCGGCCTGGCCACGGGCCTCGGCCTCGATGCCGGGGAACGCGCCGGAGGTGTCCACAAAGGTGAGAATCGGCAGGTTGAAACGCCCGGCCAGCTCCATCAGGCGCTTGGCCTTGCGGTAGCCCTCGGGCTTGGCCATGCCGAAATTATGCTTGATGCGGGTCTCGGTATCGGTGCCCTTCTCGGTGCCGATCACCATCACCGGCGTGCCACGGAAGCGGCCCATGCCGCCGATGATCGCCGCGTCGTCGGCAAAGGCGCGGTCGCCCGCGAGCGGGATGAAATCCTCGATCAGCGCGGCGATGACGCCGGCCGCCTTCGGGCGCTCGGCATGGCGGGCCACCTGGGTCTTCTGCCAGGGGGTGAGCTTGGCGTAGATGCCCTTGAGTTGGGCGTCCGCCTTGGTGGAGAGGCGCGCAACCTCCTCGGCGATGTTGATCTCACCGGAGGCGGGCATCCGCCGCAGCTCGTCGATCTTGGCTTCGAGCTCGGCCACGGGTTTTTCAAATTCGAGGTACTGGCGCATGGGCTCTGGCCTTTAGCACATATCCGCGCCGAGAAAAGGCCGCCCCGCCGCCACAAAGCTGTTGGCGTAGGATAGAGACTGATTCTAGGCTCGTATTAATCTTTGAGGAGACACATAATGTCCGACCTGCTGAAATCCCCCCTCACCCTGAAGAAACCGGGCTGGCTCGACGATTTCAAAGCCTTCATCATGCGCGGCAATGTCGTCGATCTGGCGGTCGGCGTGGTCATCGGCGCGGCCTTCACCGGCATCGTCAACTCGCTGGTGAAAGACATCATCACCCCGGTCATCGGGCTCATCACCGGCGGCGTGGATTTCTCCAACCACTTCATCGTCCTCAAAGGCACCGCCGCCGCCACGCTGGCGGAGGCGCAGAAGGCCGGGGACGTGACGATCAATTACGGCGTATTCCTCAACGCCGTGTTCAACTTCCTGATCATCGCGGCGGCCATCTTCTGGATGGTGCGGCTGCTCGAAAAGCTCCACAAAGCCCCCGCCGCCGCCGCTGCCCCCGCCCCCACGCCAAGCGAGACGCTGCTGGCCGAAATCCGCGACCTGCTGAAGAGCAAGGGCTGAAACGAGAACCGGGGCCAAAGGCCCCGGCATTATCTTCAGGCGTCCAGATTCTTCTTGGCGAAGTTATGGTGCGCCTCGATATAGCGCACCGTGCCGGACTTGGAGCGCATGACGATGGAATGCGTCACCGCCCCGTGGCCCACGCGGCGCACGCCGTTCAGCATCGGGCCGGAGGTCACGCCCGTGGCGGCGAACATCACGTCGCCCTTGGCCATTTCCTCGATGGTGTAGATGCGGTTCGGATCGGTGATGCCCATGGTACGGGCGCGCTCGATCTGCGCGTCATCCTCGAACAGCAGCTTGCCCTGCATCTGGCCGCCGATGCAGCGCAGAGCCGCCGCCGCCAGCACGCCCTCCGGCGCGCCGCCGGAGCCCAGATACATGTCCACGCCCGTCATCGGCTGGCTGGCGGCAATCACGCCCGCCACGTCGCCATCGCCGATGAGCATGATGCGCGCCCCGGCCTCGCGGATCTTGGCGATCATCTCGGCATGGCGCTCGCGGTCCAGCATGCAGATCATCAGCTCCTCAACGTCCACGCCCTTGGCCAGAGCGAGGTTCTTGAGGTTCTCCTTCACCGGCGCGTCCAGCGAGACCACGTCCTCCGGCAGCCCGCCGCCGACGGCGATCTTCTCCATGTAGATGTCCGGCGCATGCAGGAAGTTGCCGCGCTCGGCCAGCGCCACGGTGGCGATGGAATTCGCCCCGCCCTTGGCGGTGATGGAGGTGCCCTCCAGCGGGTCAACGGCGATGTCCATCGCCGGGCCGCCAAAGCCCACCTTCTCACCGATATAGAGCATCGGCGCCTCGTCCATCTCGCCCTCGCCGATGACCACGGTGCCGTCGATGGCCACGGTGTCGAAGGCCTTGCGCATCGCTTCAACAGCGGCGCCGTCGGCGTCGTTCTTCTTGCCGCGGCCGATCCAGCGCGCGGCGGCGATGGCGGCGGCCTCGGTCACGCGGACCAGCTCCAGCGCCAGGTTGCGGTCGGAAACTTCGCCGAGGCGGCGGGATTCAGGCATGGGATGCGTCCTTACTTGGGTTCGATACGGATCAGCGCCGGGGCTTCCAGCACGGATTCCAGCATGGAGATGCGGGCGAGCGCGGCATTCACCGCGTCCTCCTTGGTCTCGTGGGTCACCAGCACGATGGGCACAGCCTCGCCCGGCTTGCGCCCGTGCTGGAGCATGGATTCGAGCGAGATGCCGTGGTCGCGCAGAATGGCGGTGACATCCGCCAGCACGCCCGGCTGGTCCACCACCGAAAGGCGGAGGAAATACGCGCTGCTCAGATGCGCCATCGGCACCACGCGGGCCTCGGCCAGCGCGCTCTGCGCCATGCCCCACACCGGAATACGGCTGCCACGGGCAATGTCGATGAGATCCGCCACCACGGCGGAGGCCGTCGGCCCCTCACCCGCGCCGCGCCCTTGCAGGAAGACCGGGCCGGAGAAATCGCCCTCCAGCAGCACGGCGTTGAACACGCCGTCCACGGTGGCGATGGGCTTGCTCACCGGCACCATGGCCGGATGCACGCGCAGGGAAATCCCCGCCTCGGTGCGCTCGGCGATGCCCAGCAGCTTGATGCGGTAGCCCAGCTCCTGGGCGAAGGCGATATCCAGCGCCGAGATGCGGCGAATGCCCTCGACATGCAGCGCGCTGAAGTCGATCTTCTGCCCGAAGGCGAGACCGGCCAGGATGGCGAGCTTATGGGCGGCGTCCACACCGTCGATATCGAAGGACGGATCGGCCTCGGCATAGCCCAGCGCCTGCGCGTCGGCCAGCACCTCGGCGAAGTCGCGCTTCTCCTCGCGCATGGTGGTGAGGATGTAGTTGCAGGTGCCGTTGAGAATACCGGCGACGCGGGAAATGCTGTTCGCCGCCAGCCCCTCGCGCAGCGCCTTGATCACCGGGATGCCGCCCGCCACGGCGGCCTCATAGGCCAGCGGCAGGTTGGCGGCTTCCGCCGCCTGGGCCAGCCCCGCGCCGTGCAGGGCCAGCAGCGCCTTGTTGGCGGTCACCAGCGGCTTGCCGGCGGCAATGGCGGCTTCCGCCAGGGCCTTGGCCGGGCCGTCGGACCCGCCGATCAGCTCCACCACCACGTCCACCTTGTCATCCGTGGCCAGGGCCAGCGGGTCATCATGCCAGTTCAGCCCGTCCAGCGAGATGCCCCGGTCGCGGTTGCGGCTGCGGGCGGAAACGGCGGTCACGGTGATCGGCCGGCCGGCGCGGGCGGTAATCAGCTCCGCCTGCCGGGCCAGAAGTTTCACCACGCCGGCACCAACAGTGCCCAGCCCGGCAATGCCGACGCGCAACGGTTTCATTATTTGCTCTCCAGATCGTCTTCCGCCGGGGCGGCGTTGTCGGCGGCCAGGAAGGTGCGGATATTCCGCAGCGCCTGACGCAGCCGGTGGGTATTCTCAACCAAGGCGATACGCACATGGCCATCGCCATACTCGCCGAAGCCCACGCCCGGAGCCACGGCCACCTTGGCCTTGGCCATCAGCAGCTTAGAGAATTCCAGGCTGCCCAGATGGCGGTAGCGCTCGGGGATTGGCGCCCAGGCGAACATCGACCCGGCGGGGGACGGCACATCCCACCCCGCCGCATGCAGGCCCTTGATCAGCACGTCGCGGCGCTCGCGGTACAGGTTGCGCATCTCCTCCACACAGTCCTGCGGGCCGTTCAGCGCCGCCGTGGCCGCCACCTGGATCGGCGTGAACGCGCCGTAATCGAGATAGGACTTCATCCGCGCCAGCGCCTTCACCAAGCGCGGATTGCCCACGCCGAAGCCCATGCGCCAGCCCGGCATGGAATAGGTCTTGGACATCGAGGTGAACTCGATGGCGATGTCCTTCGCCCCTTCCACCTGCAGCACGGAAGGCGGCGGGTTGCCGTCGAAATAAATCTCGGAATAGGCAATGTCCGAGATGATGAAGATCTCGTTCTTCTTCGCCAGCGCCACCAGCTCCTTGTAGAAATCAAGGTCGGCCATGTAGGCGGTCGGGTTGCTGGGGAAGTTCACGATCAGCGCCGTGGGCTTCGGCACGGAGTGGCGCACCGCCTGGTCGATGGCGCGCAGCATATCCTCGCCCGGATGCGCCGGGATGGAGCGCACGGACGCCCCCGCGATGATGAAGCCGAACTGGTGGATCGGGTAGGACGGGTTGGGCACCAGAATGGTGTCGCCCGGCGAGGTGATGGCGGCGGCGAGGTTGGCCAGACCTTCCTTGGAGCCGAGGGTCGCGATCACCTCGGTCTCCGGGTCCAGCTTCACGCCGAACCGGCGCTCGTAATACGCCGCCTGGGCACGGCGCAGGCCGGGGATGCCACGGCTGGTGGAATAGCGGTGGCTGCGCGGGTCCTGCACGGTCTCCACCAGCTTGGCCACGATATGCGGGGGCGTGGGGCTGTCCGGGTTGCCCATGCCAAGGTCGATAATGTCCTCAGCCGCGGCGCGAGCCTTGGCCTTGGCGGCGTTCACCTCGGCAAACACGTAAGGGGGCAGGCGGCGGATGCGATGAAATTCTTCGGACATTCTTACACTCGGACTCGGGTGGACGATGCGGGCTTAATATACCAATTGCGCGAAGCCGCCAGAACCTGACGCCTGGGCGGCGACACTGATCTCATCCTGCGGCACGCCATTGGCGGTCAACTCATCGGCAATGCGCCGGGCGCGGGAGAGTGCCAGGTCCAGGCTGCCCCCGCCGAATCCCACCACGCGCACCTTTGCCGCGGCATCGCGCTTGGCGGCGAAGACCTTGAGAATGCGCGCCTGCGCGGGCGGCAGCAGGGCCGAGCCGGGGCGGAAGGCCACATCCCGCGGGGGGCCGGGCGGCTTGGGCGCAGGGACCGCAACCGGCACGGGCGCCGGAGCGGGAGCTACAGGCGCGGTAAGGGTCAGCCCCGGCACATTCGGCACGGGCGGGGCGGCGGCGGGCAAGCTCAACCCCTCCAGCGCGCCCTGCGAGGGCGCGGAAACCCCCGTATGCGCCTGGGCGGCGATGGCCTCCTGCTCTCCCGCCGGAGTGGCGGGGGTGGCGGCGGGCACGTCGGCCAGATTGGGATACGGCAGATTCGCCCCGGGAGGGGGTTGCCGGTTCTGCGCAATCGCGCCACCTTCGAAACTGTGATACAGGCCAACAGGCGCAGAACAGCCACAAAGAGAAAACGCCAAGACCACCGAGAATGCCGCTCCGCAACGCCGCCGTAACATCCAACCCGCCTCCGAACTCTGCCGGACACCCCGGCCAGAGCCTGTTTGCCTGAGAACTGCCGCTACGGAAAGGATCGTCCCGCATGTCGCAAGCCGAGTCGTCCCAGGAACCCGATATCAAGCTCCCCAATGCCGAGCTGATCAGCCGCTCGATGGCCGATATCGCGGCACGCAGCCAGCGCATCGTCACCGATTGGCTGAAGCGCCAGGCGAACGAGGGCGTGGACATGGACCCGCTGAACGTGGGCAACGCCTTTATCGAGATGACCGCCAAGCTGCTCTCCAACCCCGGCCATCTGGTGGAGGCGCAGTTCGGCTTGTGGAAGGACTACCTCACCCTCTGGCAGAACACCGCCCGGCGCATCTGGTCCGGCGAGGAGCCGGAGCCGGTCATCGCCCATGACCCCAAGGACAAGCGCTTCGCCGACCCGGCCTGGAAGCAGAACGAGATCTTCGACTTCATCAAGCAATCCTATCTGCTCTCGGCCCGCTACATCAACGACGTGGTAACCCATGTGGACGGGCTGGAGCCCAAGACCGCGCAGAAGGTGGATTTCTACGCCCGCCAGTTCATTAACGCGCTCAGCCCCAGCAATTTCGCCCTCACCAACCCCGAGGTGCTGCGCAAGACGCGCGAAACCGGTGGCGAGAATCTGGTGCGGGGCCTGAGCAACCTGCTGGCGGACCTGGAACACGGGCGCGGCAATCTGCGCATCAAGATGACCGACACGGACGCCTTCAAGGTCGGCGAGAACATCGCCGCCTCCGAGGGCAAGGTGATCTACCAGAACGAGCTGATGCAGCTCATCCAGTACAGCCCGGCGACCGAAAACGTGTACGCCCGCCCGGTGCTGATCCTCCCGCCCTGGATCAACAAATTCTACATCCTCGACCTTCGCCCCAAGAATTCCTGGGTGCGCTACCTCGTCTCCCAGGGGCATACCGTGTTCATGGTCAGCTGGGTCAACCCGGACGAGAACCTCGCCTCCAAGAATTTCGACGATTACATGGTGGACGGCGTGTTCGCCGCGCTGAACGCCATCGAGAAAGCCACCGGCCAGAGCGAGGTGAACGCCATCGGCTACTGCCTGGGCGGCACGCTGCTGGCCTCCAGCCTGGGTTACATGGCCGCCACGGGCGATGAGCGCATCAAATCCGCCACCTTCTTCGTCACGCTGACGGATTTCACCGATTCCGGCGAGCTGGGCGTGTTCATCGACGAGGAACAGCTGAGCGCGCTGGAGGAGAAGATGCACCGGCGCGGCTTCCTCGAAGGCACGGACATGGCCACCACCTTCAACATGCTCCGCGCCAACGACCTCATCTGGAGCTTCGTCGTCAATAACTACCTTCTGGGCCAGGAACCCTTCCCGTTCGACCTGCTGTACTGGAACTCGGACGCCACGCGCATGCCGCCCGCCATGCACAGCTTCTATTTGCGCAACATGTACCAGAAGAACCTGCTGGCCCAGCCGGGCGGGATCACGATGAAGGGCGTGCCCATCGACCTGCGCCAGGTGAAGGTGCCGTGCTACTTCCTCTCCTGCCGCGAGGACCACATCGCCCCCTGGACCAGCACCTATAAGGGCGCCAAGAATTTCGGCGGGCCGGTGCGCTTCGTGCTCGCCGCCTCCGGGCATATCGCGGGCGTCATCAACCCGCCCGGCGGCAAGTACAACCATTTCATCAACACCGAGATGCCTGAAACCCCCGAGCAATGGTTCGAGGGCGCGACCGAGGTCGCCGGCTCCTGGTGGCTGGATTGGCAGCGCTGGGTCACGGGCTTCGAGGCCACACAGGTCCCCGCCCGCACCCCCGGCAAGGCGCGGGGGATCAAGGTCTTGGAAGAAGCCCCCGGATCTTATGTAAAGGTAAGAATCTAACCCTTGGCGACACCGAGCGTTCAGGCTTAATTTCCCTAGATTTTTTATTAAGTTCGCACGCTCGGAGTTTCGCCATGCACGGCTCTCAGATTATCGCCCCGGCCCGGCATGCAGGCTGAGCGCTTGCGCCAAACGGCCCTGGTGGCGGCCTTGCTGGTGCCGCTGGGGTTGCTCCACGCCTTCGTGCTGGCGGAAATCGGCATCGGCGTGGTGGATGTCCTGTTCCTCGCCGATTGCACGCGGCGGCGGGATTTTGCCTGGATGCGCCAGGGCTGGGTTGTGCTGGCCCTGCTGTGGTGGGGCTGGCTGCTGCTCTGCTCCACGCCGCTGCCATTCGCCGGCTTCGGCGTGGCGGGTTGGAGTAAGGGGTTCGTGCAGGCCTTCGTCGTCATCCGCCTGCTGCTCTTTGCCGCCGCGCTGCAAAACTGGGTGCTGACCACACAAACCGCCCAACGGGCCATGGGGTGGGCGCTGGGCCTCTGCGCGGCGTGGATCGGCCTGGAAAGCTGGCAGCAATATCTCACCGGGCGCAACATCTTCGGCGATCCGCGCTGGAGCGACGGCGCGCTCACCGGCCCGTTCTGGAAGCCCAGGGCGGGTGCGCTCTACATGCACCTGCTCTACCCCGCCTTGCTGCCGCCAGTGCTGGCCCTGCTCACCCGCACCAGCCGCGCCGCCAAGCTCGGCGGCTTGGCCCTGGCGGTGCTGGGGGTGCTCACCTCCGTGCTCATCGGCCAGCGCATGGGCGTAGCCCTCACCGGCTTCGGCCTCGCCGTGGCGGCGCTGTTCGTGCGGCAATTACGCGGCATCGCGCTGGCGGCCTTCGCCGTGGCGGTGGCGGCGGTGGCGCTCACCCCCATCATCTCGCCGCCCACCTACGCCAAGCTGGTGCAGGAAACGGCGAAGAACATGAGCCACTTCCTGCTCAGCCCCTACGGCCAGCTCTACACCCGCGCCACCGTGATGGCCCTGCAATCGCCCTGGCATGGCTGGGGCTATAACGGCTTCCGGATAGATTGCCCGCTGCCGCGCTTCGATAGCAGCCTCCCCACCCTCGGCATCCCGCCCACCCAGCTGGGCTTGGGGGCGTGCAACCTGCACCCGCATAACTACTACATGCAGGCCCTCACCGATTCCGGCTTCCCCGGCCTGCTTCTCTTCCTGGCCATGGCCCTGAGCTGGCTGCGCGCCCTGGCCGCCGGGCTATGGCGCCAGCCCGCGCCGCTGCGCCTCGGGCTCTTCATCGCCGTGCTCACCTATCTTTGGCCCATCGGCTCCACCGATGCCTTCCCCATCCTCTACATGCTGGGCTGGCTGTTCCTTATGCTCGGCTTCGGTCTGGCGCTCGCGCCACGCAAGGTGCGGCATGGCTGAGCCGGTCCGCACCGCCATCGTGCTGCCGCAGGGCGAGACCTTCTCGCCCGAGGCCGCGGGCGCCATCGCCATGGTGGCGCGGCGCTTCGCCCTGGCCGATCCGGGCTGCGTGGTGCTGGGCCATGGCGGGCATAACCGCTTTCCAGGCGTAAGGTTCATCGAGGCCCGCCAGGCATTGGCGGTCATCCGCGCCCTGGCGGCGCTGCGCCCGCAGGTTATCGACGTCCACCAACGCCCCCGCTTGGCGCTGGCCCTCACCTATCTGTTCCCCCAGGCGCGGGTGCAACTGTTTCTGCACAACGACCCCCTGACCATGCGCGGGCTGAAATCCGCCGCCGCCCGCGGCCTCGCCCTGAAGCGCCTGCATCATGTGCTCTGCGTCTCGGCCCATCTGCGGGACCGCTATGCCACCGGGCTGCGCCGCGCGCCGGAATGCCTGCACAACCCGCTCACTTTGGCCGAACTGCCGCCCCCTTGCGCCAAGGAGAAGCTGATTCTGTTCGTGGGCCGTGTGGTGGAGAACAAAGCGCCGGACGTCTTCATCGCTGCCTGCGCCACGGCCCTGCCTCAGCTCCCCGGCTGGTCGGCGCTGATGATCGGCGGCGACCGCTTCGGCCCCGACAGCCCGGAAACCTGCTTCGTCACCGCCATGCGCGCGGCCGCGGCGCAGGCCGGGGTGGAGTTCCGGGGCGTCCGCCCCTACCCGGAGGTGCTGGAAAGCATGGCCCGCTCGGCCATCGTGGTGGTGCCCAGCCGGTGGGAGGAACCCTTCGGCCTCACCGCCCTGGAAGCCCTGGCCAGCGGCGCGGCGCTGATCAGCACCGGCAAGGGCGGCCTGCGCGAAGTCTCGGGCGAAGCGGCCCTCTACATCCCGCCCGACAACCCCGCCGCCCTGACCCGCGCCATCCTGCATCTGGCGCAGGACGACACCGCCCGCACAGCGCTGGCCGAGGCCGGGCGCGCCAGGGCCCTGAGCTTCGACACGCCATTGCTCGCCGCCCGGCTCCAGGCCTTGCGGGGCGAGGCAGGATCGCTAAATCCTGTCCGCAAATAGTTTCTCAGGATAGCTCAATGTCTGATCTCGTTCCCGTCACCGTCCTCACCGGCTATCTCGGCGCCGGCAAGACCACCCTGCTCAACCACCTGCTCACCGGCACCCACGGTAAAAAATACGCCGTGGTGATCAACGAATTCGGCGAGCTGGGCGTGGATAACGACCTCGTGGTGGATTCCGACGAGGAAGTCTTCGAGATGAACAATGGCTGCATCTGCTGCACGGTGCGCGGCGATCTCATCCGCATCATCAGCGGGTTGATGAAGCGCGCCGGCAAGCTGGACGGCATCATCGTCGAGACCACCGGCCTCGCCAACCCCGCCCCGGTGGCGCAGACCTTCTTCGTGGACGAGGACGTGAAAGCCAGGACCCGGCTGGATGCCATCGTGACCGTGGTGGACGCCAAGCACTTCCTCACCCGGCTGGAAGACTCCCCCGAGGCCGCCGATCAGGTCGCCTTCGCGGATGTGATCGTGCTGAACAAGCTGGACCTCGCCACGCCCGAGGAAGTCGCGGCGGTGGAAGCCAAGATCAAATCGATCAACCCCTACGCCGTCATGCACAAGGCCACGCGCGGGGACATCCCCGCCGACCAGCTTCTGGGCCTGAACGCCTTCGACCTGAAGCGCGTGCTGGAGAACGTGCCGGACTTCCTGGAGGAAGACTCCCACACCCATAACGAGCATTTGACCAGCATCAGCCTCTCCACGGACAAGGAACTGGCCGCCGAGAAGTTCAACGCCTGGATCGGGCATATCCTGCAAACCCAGGGCCAGAACATCCTGCGTACCAAGGGCATCCTGGCCTATAAGGGCGAGGATAAGCGCTTCGGCTTCCAGGCCGTGCACATGATCGCCGATGGCGATTTCCTCGCCCCCTGGAAGGACGGCGAGAAGCGCGTCAGCCGCATCGTGTTCATCGGGCGCGACCTCAACCGCCCGCAACTGCGGCGCGGGTTTGAGAGCTGCGCGGCTTAACCACGAAAGCAATGTGTGGGCTTTTTGGAAAAAGCCCACACACCCGCAAAAACTTCTATTCGTTTCCGCCTAGACTGGCGGCAGGGCTTGGCGCACCCCTATCGGCGCCAGCGCCAGCAGGCCTTCCCGCGCCTTGTGCCAGAAGGCCGAGAGCATCAGCAGCGCCATGCCCGCCACCAGCGCGGTGTAGGACAGATCCGAGCCGATAACCCCCGAGTGCTTCAACACGAAGGACAGCGCGTAGATCACGTACCCCAGCGCCGAGACCAGCAGCGCGCGCCGGTCCACCAGCAGCGCCACCACGCCCAGCGCCAGATACACGCCAATCGCCGCCGCCGCCCGGCCGCCCCCGGCATCGCCGCCATTCAGCAGCCCGAGCATGTGGAACAGCGGATGCACGATCAGCGGCGCCGCCAGCAGATGCAGCCAGAAGGCGACATCGGTGCGCCGCGTGGTGCGGGCGAGGTCCGAGATATCCCAGCGCAGGCCCAGCGCAAACACGCCCAGCCCCGAACCCAGCAGCAGCCAGGACCAGAACGGGCGCAAACCCGGCACCAGCCCCATCAGCATGGCCATACCAAAGAAGATGATGCCCCCCGCCCCGGCGGCAGGCGTGATGGGCACATGAAAGCGCCGCCAATGCAGGTAGGCCGCCGCCCCGATCAGCGCCGGGCAGAGCAGCAGCGTGCCCGAGACTTCACCCGGCACGAAATTCCCCGCCGCCAGCGCGAGGCCGGTGCCGAAATTCAGGCCGATCATCCAGATCAGGCTGGAGCTGATACCAACCGTGTAGAACATCAGCAGCAAAATGCTCGGCAGCGCCATGCGCCGCTTGCGGGTGAAATACTCCGCCAGCCCCCAGCTCGCCGCCGCCACACACAGGCCGGACGCCCCCGTAGGCGCCGCCAGAAAGCCCAACGCCACCAACACCAGCACCAGCGCGATGCTGACGAAGATGTCGTTAAACCCGGTCAGCAGGCGGACATATTCCTCGTCCACCGCCGGAGCGGTCTTCTGCGCCGCGATGAAGGCGCGGAACTTCGCCGCCTCCTCCACATTCAACTTGCCCGCGGCCACGGCCGCGTCGAGATCCGATTCGCTATACATACCAGCTATTTCCCCAGTCTTTGCGGTGGCTTTATGGCGCGGCCCACCTGCCGCAACAAAAAAGCCCCGGGGTTTCCCCCGGGGCCTCTTTCGTTTGGCTGAAGGGCCTGGATTAGAAATCCATACCGCCCATGCCACCCATGCCGCCCATGTCGGGGGCGCCCATCGGGGACTTCTTCTCCGGCTTCTCGGTCACACCAGCCTCGGTGGTGATGATCAGAGAGGCCACGGAAGCGGCGTCCTGCAGGGCGGTGCGCACGACCTTCGCCGGGTCGATGATGCCAGCCTGGACCATGTCCTTGAACTCGCCGGACTGCGCGTCGAAGCCGAAGGTGTAGGTGCTGTTGTCGAGCACCTTGCCCGCGATCACGGCGCCGTCTTCACCGGCGTTCTCGGAGATCTGGCGCAGCGGCACCTGGATGGCGCGGCGGATGATCTCGATACCGGTCTGCTGGTCGTTGTTCTCGGCCTTCAGGTTGGCCAGGATCAGCGAGGCGCGGGCCAGGGCGACACCGCCACCCGGCACGATGCCTTCCTCGACGGCGGCGCGGGTCGCGTGCAGCGCGTCGTCCACGCGGTCCTTGCGCTCCTTCACCTCAACCTCGGAAGCCCCGCCAACGCGGATCACGGCAACACCGCCAGCCAGCTTGGCCAGACGCTCCTGCAGCTTCTCACGGTCGTAGTCGGAGGTGGTCTCCTCGATCTGCGCGCGGATCTGGTTGACGCGGCCCTTGATGTCGTCGGCAGCGCCCACACCCTCGATGATCGTGGTGTTTTCCTTCTCGATGAGCACGCGCTTCGCACGGCCCAGCATCGCCAGGGTCACGGTATCGAGCTTGATGCCGAGATCCTCGGAGATGACCTGACCACCGGTGAGGATGGCGATGTCTTCCAGCATGGCCTTGCGGCGGTCGCCGAAGCCCGGGGCCTTCACGGCGGCGATCTTCAGGCCGCCACGCAGCTTGTTCACAACCAGGGTGGCCAGGGCCTCGCCCTCAACGTCCTCGGCGATGATCAGCAGCGGCTTGCCGGTCTGCACCACGGCTTCCAGCAGCGGCAGCAGCGGCTGCAGCTGGGAGAGCTTCTTCTCGAAGATCAGGATGTACGGGCTGTCGAGGTCCGCAACCATCTTCTCCGGGTTGGTGATGAAGTACGGGGAGACATAGCCACGGTCGAACTGCATACCCTCGACGACGTTCAGCTCGGTCTGGATGCCCTTGGCTTCCTCAACCGTGATCACGCCTTCGTTGCCAACCTTGCCCATGGCTTCGGAGATCATCGCGCCGATCTCGGACTCGCCGTTGGCGGAGATGGTGCCAACCTGGGCGGTCTCGGCCGGGGTGGTGATCTTCTTGGAACGGGCCTTCAGCTCTTCGACGACGGCCTGCACGGCCTTGTCGATGCCACGGCGCAGGTCCATCGGGTTCAGGCCAGCGGCCACGGCCTTCACGCCCTCGCGCACGATGGCCTGGGCCAGCACGGTCGCGGTGGTGGTGCCGTCACCGGCCAGGTCGTTGGTCTTGGAGGCGACTTCGCGGATCAGCTGCGCGCCCAGGTTCTCGAACTTGTCGGACAGCTCGATTTCCTTGGCGACGGAGACGCCGTCCTTGGTGATGCGCGGCGCGCCGAAGGACTTCTCGATGACGACGTTACGGCCCTTCGGGCCCAGGGTCACCTTGACGGCGTTGGCGAGGGTATCGACGCCGCGCAGCATGCGGTCGCGGGCGTCAGAGCCGAAGCGGACTTCTTTAGCAGCCATGTGTGTAGCTCCTTAAATTCGTGATTAAGCGGCGATGATGCCGAGGATGTCGGATTCCTTCATGATCAGCAGGTCTTCGCCGCCGATCTTGACTTCGGTGCCGGACCACTTGCCGAACAGCACGCGGTCGCCAGCCTTCACATCCAGGGCCACCAGGGCGCCGGCTTCGTTGCGCGCGCCAGGGCCGGCGGCGACAACTTCACCTTCCTGCGGCTTTTCCTTGGCGGTGTCGGGGATGATGATGCCGCCCGCGGTCTTTTCCTCGGCAGTGATGCGGCGGACGACGACGCGGTCGTGCAGGGGGCGGAAATTCGCCATGATGATCGCTCCTAAACGTTACAGTCTTAAAAGCTTTCCAGCCTGTCCGGCCCGGCACGCGGCACCGCGGCTGTTAGCACTCCCATGGCGGGAGTGCCACGGGTGTAGCGGCGGCGGAGCGTGAAGTCAAGAAAACGCAGCACTCCCAGGAGCCGAGTGCCAAGGTGCTGGAATCCCTCATTTATATCTTGCTTTCGCGGCCGTGTTTCATGGCAATCTGATGAAACCCCGGGGCCGGACCATTCACGTCGAAGGAGGAGCCCAGCATGAGTCTTGCCTTGCAAATGCGCGACTACCGCCTGACCACGGCGGAAATCCTCTACCATATGCCGGACCATCCGGCCCTGCTGCAAAGCTATATCTGGCAGGAGCTGGACCTCGCCCCGCAATTCCCCGTCTTGCGCAAATTCCTGGATTTCTGGGAGCATAACCTGGACGGCAAGCTGCATTCCGTACGCGTCGGGGCGTCGAGCATCATCACCCCGGCGCAGTGGCAGGCGGGCACGCTCTACACACTGCACTGAGGGATTGGGCGCCGGGTCAGTCCACCCGGCGCTTATATTTCGGTTTCGGCCGCTCCGCCGCCAGCCCGCCATGCAGGGCCGAGCCACGGCCCGAGAGGGACGGGTTGGTCATGAAATACTCATGCGCCGAGGCGGGAGGGTCGCCGGGGGTAATGCGGTGCCAAACGCCATCGGGGTGCAGCACGGAGCTTTGCGCGTCATCGCGCAGGTTCACGACCATGATCTGGTCGAGGATCTGCGCATGCACCGTGGGGTTATGGATGGGCACAAACGTCTCCACCCGGAAATCCATGTTGCGGCCCATCCAGTCGGCGCTGGAGATGAACACCTTGTTCTCGCGCGAGGGCAGCGTATGGCCATCGGCGAAGATGCAGATGCGCGCATGCTCCAAAAACCGCCCGACGATGGATTTCACCTTAATGGTCTCGGACAAGCCCTGCACGCCTGGGCGCAGGCAGCAAATGCCGCGCACCACGATGGAAACCGGCACCCCGGCGCGGGAGGCCTCGTAGAGATGGTCGATCAGCTTGTCATCGACCAGCGAGTTCATCTTCAGCCAAATGCCCGAGGGTTTGCCATGTTTGGCGTTGGCGATCTCGGTATCGATCAGCGTGCCGATGGTCTTGCGCGTGGTCAGCGGCGAGAAGGCGAGCTGCTCCATCGCCTCGGGCCGGGCATAGCCGGTCATGTAGTTGAACAGCCGCGCCGCATCGCGCGTCAGCGCCGGATCGCAGGTGAAGAAGCTGAGATCGGTATAGATGCGCGCCGTGATCGGGTGATAATTGCCGGTGCCGAAATGCACATAGGCGCGCAGGGAACTGGCCTCGCGCCGGACCACATAGCTCACCTTGGCATGCGTCTTCAGCCCCACGAAGCCATACACCACCTGCACGCCGGCGGCCTCCAGCGCGCGGGCGAGGCGGATATTGGCTTCCTCGTCGAAGCGCGCGCGCAGCTCCACCATGGCGGTAACCGACTTACCCGCCTCGGCCGCCTCGATCAGCGCCTTCACGATGGGTGAGTCGCGGCTGGTGCGGTAGAGCGTCTGCTTGATCGCCACCACCGCCGGGTCCACCGCCGCCTGGCGCAGAAACTGCACCACCACGTCGAAGCTCTCGAACGGGTGGTGGACCAGAATGTCCTTGGCGCGGATGGCGGCGAAGCAATCGCCCGCGAAATCGCGGATACGCTCGGGGAAGCGCGGGGTATACGGGGTAAACAACAGGTCCGGCCGGTCATCGACGATCAGCTGCTTCACATCCACCAGCCCGATGAAGCCGCTCTCGATGAACACCTCCTCGGCGGGCGCCTCGATCGCGTCGATCACCAACTCGCGCAGATCCACCGGCATATCCGCCTGGATGGTGAGCTTGATGGCCACGCCACGGCGGCGGCGCTTCAGCGCGGTCTCGTAGGAGCGGACGAGATCCTCCGCCTCTTCCTCGAACTCCACATCCGTATCGCGGATCACGCGGAACAGGCCGGAGCCCTCCACGGTGAAGCCGGGAAACAGGCGGCCCATGTTCATCGCCACCAGCTCTTCGAGCATGATGAAACGGATCGGCCCCCCGGCGGCGGGCAGGCGGACGAAACGCTCGATCTGGCTGGGCAGCGGGATCAGCGCGGACATCTGCCCCCTGTCGTCATCGCGCGACAGGGTGAACGCCATCACCAAGCCCATATTGGGGATGAACGGGAAAGGATGCGCCGGGTCGACCGCCAGCGGGGTGAGCACCGGAAACACGCGCTCCATGAAATAGGCGTCGAGGAAGGTGGCATCGTCCGAGGTCAGCTCGGCGGCGGTGCACACCACCAGCCCGGCCTGGGCCAGCAGCCCGCGCAGCTCGGCATAAGCCGCCTGCTGCGCCGCGATCAGCTCACGCGCATGGGCGTTGATGGCATGGAGCTGCTGCGCCGGGCTCAGCCCATCGGCCGAGCGCTCCAGCACGCCCGCGCGCTCCTGGCCGATAAGCCCGGCCACGCGCACGGAGTAGAATTCATCGAGGTTGGAGGCGCTGATGGAGACAAAGCGCAACCGCTCCAGCAGCGGATGCCGGGCGTTGCGGGCCTCGCCGACCACGCGGAAATTAAAATCCAGCCAGGACAGTTCGCGGTTGATGAAGCGGGCCGGGTCATCCAGGCCGATATGCGGCGCTTCAGCCGAATGAATCTGATCCATGCCGTTCTCCTTAACAGCAGCACACCCCGTCCTGCGTGGTGAGTGTGTAACAGTTACTCGTCCTCGGCCAGCCCCTCCAGAATCTCCATCGCCAACAAGCGGGTGATGCGCGCCCCCTTATCCAGCGCCGCGCGGTCGAGCCTGGCCACCACCTCGCGGTAATAGGCCGGGGCGCGGGGCAGATAGAGTAACAATAAATTACGCACCGGCACGCTGAGCTGAAGCTGGCGCGCGGCGCACAGGCGGCTCAGCAGCATCTCCAGCAGCTCATCCTCGGGCGGCAGAATCTCCACCGTCTGCGCCGCGCGCAACCGGCTGGTGAGATCCGCCAGCTTGTAGGACATGCGCGCGGGCGGCAGGCGCGAAGCCATGAGCACGGGAAACCCGCCCTCGGCGGCGGCGTTGAGCAGATGCAGCAGCGCGCGTGGCTCAGGCACCAGCTCGGCATCGTCCACCGCCACAGGCCCGGTGGGGCGGATCAGCCCTTGCAGCCGCGCCCCTTCCACGATGGCCGCGCCATTCGCCTTGGCCCAGAGATGCAGCAGATGCGTCTTGCCGCACCCCGCCTGCCCCCAGAGCACAAGGCGGCCATTGCTCCAGGCATCCGGCCGCGCCAGCCATTCCCGCGCCTGGGCGTTGGAAGGGGCGGGGCAGAAATCCTCAGGCGCGAAGTCCTGCTCCTCGACGAAGGGCAGCGATAATTGCTTCATGCGGCCCGGCTCACTCCGGCGCGGGGTCGAGATAGAGCGGCGACTGCATGTACCGCCGCAGCCAGAAGCGCGTGAGCGCGCCCAGCGTGGCGGTAACCGGCACGGCGAGCATGATGCCGAGGAACCCGAACACCGCCCCGCCCGCGAACAGCGAGAAGATCACCCACACGGCGGGCAGGCCGAGTCTGTCGCCCAGAAAGCGCGGCTGGATGACGTAATCATTGAACCCCTGCCCGCAGGCGAACACGATGAGCACCATGAGGATGCCGTGCCAGCCGGGATTCTGGTTGAGCGAGATGAGGATGGCGGTAATCCCGCCCAGCAGCGTGCCGACATAAGGAATAAAGGAGAGCAGCCCCGCCGCCAGCCCCACGATCAACCCGAAATCCAGCCCGATCAGCGTCAGCCCCAGGGCATAAAGCAGCGCCAGCACCAGGCAGCAGATCGCCTGCCCACGGATCCAGGCAGCCAGCACGCGGTTCACCTCCATTGCCTGAGCGCGGATCACCGCCTCATACGGGCGCGGCAGCCAGTTATCGACGTTGCGGATGATCACCGGCCAGTCGCGCAGCAGGTAAAAGGCGACGATGGGGGTGACGATGAGCAGCGTCAGCACGTTCACCACGGCAAACCCGCTGCCGATGATGTTCGTCACCGCCGTGCCCGCGAAGGAGACGATGGCCCCGGCTTGGTTGGCGGCGATATCGCGCAGCTTGGCGCTCACCTGCCCCGGCCCGAGCCGCTGCTGCAAATCGTTGATCAGGTGCCCGAAATCCTTCTGCGCCGTGCCGATATAGCCCGGCAGGCTCTGCGCCAGCGCCGCCGCCTGATCGGCAATCACCGGATAGAGTTGCAGGATAAACAGCACCACGAAGATACCGAGCGTAAACAGCAGCACCAGCGTGCCCAGCCAGCGCCGCACGCCCAGATGCTCCAGCCGGCTCACCGCCGGGTCCAGGAAATAAGCCAGCCCCGCCGCCACCACGAAAGGCAGCAGAATCGGCGCGAACAGGTGGAAGAACAGCCACAGCCCGACCAGAAACGCCCCCAGCAGCCCCAGCCTCTGCCAGTGCACACGGGTTGAGCGGGGTCTATCTACGCCAAATTCGCTCATTGCCGGGCCTTCGGCGATTGCGCGTGGCAACCGCCTGTGATGAAACGCGACGGTGTTTGAGGACTAAGCAACGCCATGACTCATGGCTTAGCGCATCGGGGGCTTATATGACTAGCGTGACATACCGGGATGCCGGGGTTGATATCGAGGCAGGGGATGCGCTCGTCGAGGCGATCAAGCCGCTGGCCAAGGCCACGACCCGCGCCGGAGTCATGGGTGGCCTGGGCGGCTTCGGTGCGCTGTTCGACCTGAAAGCCGCTGGCTTCACCGACCCCGTGCTTGTCTCCACCACCGATGGCGTCGGCACCAAGCTGAAAATCGCCATCGAGACCGGCATCCACGACTATGTCGGCATCGACCTCGTGGCCATGTGCGTCAACGATCTCGTGGTCCAGGGCGCCGCCCCGCTCTTCTTCCTCGATTACTTCGCCACCGGCGCGCTGGATGTGGACGCCGCCAAGCGGATCATCGCGGGCATCGCCGATGGCTGCAAACAGGCCGATTGCGCCCTGGTGGGCGGCGAGACCGCCGAAATGCCCGGCATGTACGCGCATGGCGATTACGACCTCGCCGGGTTCTCGGTGGGTGCCGCGGAGCGCAACAACCTGCTGCCCGCCAATGTCCGCCCGGGCGACGCCATTCTGGCTCTGCCCTCCTCCGGCGTGCATTCCAACGGCTTCTCCCTGGTTCGCCGCATCTTTAAGGATGCCGGGCTGAGCTGGGACTCCGAAATCCTGGGCGGCAAGCGCGCCGCCGATGTGCTGATGACGCCGACGCGCATCTATGTCCGCCCGATGCTCGCCCTGCACAAGGCCGGGCTGCTCAAGGGTGCCGCGCACATCACTGGCGGCGGCCTGCCCGGCAACCTGCCCCGCGCTTTGCCCGAAGGCACCGGCGCGGCGCTGAGCGGCCCCTGGGCAATGCCGGAAATCTTCCCCTTCCTGGCCCAGACCGCCAACGTCGCCCCGGAAGAGATGCTGCGCGTCTTCAACTGCGGCGTGGGCATGACGCTGATCGTCTCCGACGCCGAAGCCGCGACCAAGGTGCTGCGCGAGGCGGGCGAGCAGCCCTTCCTGCTCGGCCATGTGTCCGACAAACCGGGCATCGTCATCGAGGGCACGGAAAAACTCTTCGCATGAGCAAACCCCGCGTCGGCGTGCTCATCTCGGGCCGCGGCTCCAACATGGAGGCGCTGATCAAGGCGGCGCAGGCCCCGGATTTCCCGGCCGAGATCGTGCTCGTGCTCTCCAACAAACCCGAGGCGGCGGGGCTGGAGATCGCCCGCGCCCTGGGCGTGGCGGCGGAGGCCGTGCCCGCCAAGCCCTTCGGCAGGGACCGTGAGGCCCATGAGCGCGCGCTGGACGCCAAGCTGCAACAGGCAGGCGTCGAGATCGTCTGCCTCGCGGGCTATATGCGGCTGCTCACCCCGTATCTGGTCAACCGCTGGGCCGGGCGGATGCTCAACATCCACCCCAGCCTGCTCCCCGAATTCCCGGGGCTGGACACCCATGCCCGCGCCATCGCGGCCGGGGCCACGAAGCATGGCTGCACCGTGCATCTGGTAACCGAGGGCATGGATGAAGGCCCCGTGGTGGCCCAGGCCGAAGTGCCGGTGCTACCCAACGACACCGAGGACGCCCTGGCCGCCCGCGTGCTGGCGCAGGAGCATCTCATCTACCCGCGCGCCCTGGCGGAGCTTGCCCGCAAAATCCGCTTGCCTTTGGCCAAGTCACACTCCTAAATCCGGATAAACGGGCCGAAAGGCCCGCCGGAATTGGGGAGATAACAAATGGCAACACAGCCCGCGCCGGAAACCCCGGTGGATTTCAACACCCCCGCCCTGAAGGGCTGGCAAAACTTCACCAAGTTCCTGACCGTGAACGCCATGCTCTGCGCGGCGGCGCTGGTGTTCATCGGCCTGCTTACGGTGTGGCGCTAGAGGTTATCCAGCAATCTACTTTGGCGGCGGCTGCCCCCCGCCAATCCTCGGCAATCGCCTGCCACAGCCGCCGTTTCGCGTCCTCGGGCGTAGCGCGGCGGGCGTCAGGCTCATCGCAGCGCTAGCTGGGCCGCGCGCTCCTCGGCCACATCCAGCACAGCCTCCGCCGTGCCGCGCATAAGAAAGCGCAAGATGCCGCGCGGCCCACGCGGACGCAGCCAAACCGGCTTCGCCTTCTCCCCGCCCAGTTCCTTCACCACCTGGTCCACATCGGCAAAGCCATCCACCAGCCCCAGCGCCCGCGCCTGACTGCCCAGCATATAGCCGCCATCGAAAACCTTGCTCTCATCACCCGCCAGCCGCTCGCCCCGGCGCTCGCGCACCCAGTCCTTGAACATGCCATGCGCCTCGTCGAGCAATTCGCGGGTAAAGGCTTCGTCCTCGGGCTTAAGCGGCGCAAACATGTCGTTGCGCCGCTTATTCTCGCCCGCGGTGAACACGCGGCGCTCGACACCATGCCGGGCGATGAACTTATCCAGCCCAAACCCGCCGGTAACAACACCGATGGACCCCACAATGGACAGCCGGTTGGCGAGAATCCGGTCCGCCGCACAAGCCAGCCAATACCCGCCCGAAGCCCCGACATCGCCGATCACCGCCGTCACCGCCACGCCGCTTTCCTCCGCCCGCCGGCGGATCAACTGGCCGATAAGGTCCGACTGCGTGGCCGAGCCGCCCGGGCTCTCAATGGCCAGCACCAGATTGCCGCTCTTTTTGGCCAACTCGAAGCCGCGCTCGACGACATCGGCATAGCTATCCAGGCAGATCATCCCCGGCCGCGAGGCGATCATCCCGCGAAAGGCGATGACCGGAATTTTGGGACGTATAAAGGGCAGTTTCATGCCCTTCAGCTTAGTCTAGTCCGAGGCCGAGGCAAATTTCTGCTGCCGCTCCCGCTCGAACATATAATCGCGCGCCAGCGGCACCGCCTCCTGGTTCCGCATCAGCTGGATCTGGAAGTTCATATGGTCGGAGAGCCGGAACGCCACCTCCGAGGCCGAGAGATAGAACTCGAACATGCGGCAGAAGCGTTCATCGTAGAGCGAGGCGATGGCATCCCGGTTGGCCGAGAAGCGCCTGCGCCAATGCGCCAATGTCTTGGCGTAATGCAGGCGCAAAATCTCGATATCGCCAATCACCAGCCCGGATTTCTCCACCGGCCCCAGCACCTCGGACAGCGCCGGAGAGTACCCGCCGGGGAAAATGTACTTGGCAATCCACGGATTGGTCGCCCCCGCCCCCTCGAACCGCCCGATGGAATGCAGCAGCGCCACGCCATCGGGCTTCAGGCAGCGCTTGATGGTGGCAAAATAGGCCGGAAAATTCGGCACCCCGACATGCTCGAACATGCCCACCGAGACGATCCGGTCGAACTGCCGGTCCATGGCCCGGTAATCCATCAGCTCGAAGCGCACCAGCGCGCTCAGCCCCGCCTCCTCGGCCCGGGCGCGGGCGGCGGCGAGTTGTTCCTCGGACAGCGTGATGCCCGTCACCCGCGCGCCGTAATCCCTGGCCAGCGTCAGCGCCATGCCGCCCCAGCCGCACCCGATGTCCAGCACCTCAAGATCCGGCCGGTCCAGCATCAGCTTTGCCGCGATATGCCGCTTCTTCGCCGCCTGGGCCTCTTCCAGCGTCTCATCCCCGCGCGGGAAATAGGCGCAGGAATATTGCCGGTCGCGGTCCAGGAACAGGGAATAAAGCCGCCCGTTGAGATCGTAATGATGCGCGACATTATGTTTGGACTGGCCTGCCCCGTTGGCCTGCAACACCGGGCGCAGCAGCCGGGCCAGCTTGGCGTTGAACGCCAAGGCGGGCAGGTTGAAGTCTCGCAGATTGTCCATCATCACGCAGAGCACATCGTGGATGGAGCCGTTAACCGGCGTCAGCCCTTCATCCATATAGGCTTCACCAAGTGCGAGCCCAGGGTTGAGCACCAGCCCCCGCAGCGCCTGCTCGGTTTTTATATGAATTCCCGCGCGGAATCCCTCGCCATCGCCATATTCACTGCGCGTGCCACCGGGCCAAACAACCAGAAACGCCCCACGGCGCACCAGCCTGGCGAGCATGCGATCCAGAAGCGTTTGCCATAGCCAGATCACGTCTCTTCTCTCCGTTTTTAATGGGAGAACATCAGCGATACTGACCATAACACAAAAAACGGAAGCGCAAAGAAAAACGTCCTCCACCCAGCGGGTGAAGGACGTTTTTTAGACCCGTATGAACAGGTTTTAAGCCAAGGCTTAGCCTTCGGCTTCTTCTTCCTGGCCAAAGAGCGGGCCGAGTTCCGGCTTCTCATCGGCTTCCGGGGCGATCGCCTCGCCACGGGCCTGCTTCTCCGCTTCTTCCACGGAGCGAGCGGCGTTCACCTTGATGTCGATGATCACTTCCGGGTGCAGCTCAACGCGCACGGAGGAAATGCCCAGCGTCTTGATCGGGTGAACCAGCAGCACCTGGTTGCGGTCGATGGTCAGACCGGCAGCGGTGGAGGCATCGGCGATGTCGCGGCTGGAGACGGAGCCGTACAGCGCACCAGCCTCGGAGGCCTGGCGGATCAGGGTGACGGTCAGGCCAGCCACGCGCTCGGCCACGCGCTCCGCTTCCTCGCGGCGCTTCAGGTTCTGGGCCTCGAGCTGGGCGCGCTCGCGCTCAAAACGCTCCTTGTTCGCCTTGGTGGCGCGCACGGCCTTGGCCTGGGGCAGCAGGTAGTTACGGGCGTAGCCCGGCTTCACCGACACCAGCTCGCCCATCTGGCCGAGCTTCTCAACGCGCTGCAGCAGGATCAGATCAACGTTTGCCATTGTCTTTTCTCCTTAGCTCAGCACGTAGGGCAGCAGGGCGAGGAAGCGGGCGCGCTTGATGGCCTTGGCCAGCTCGCGCTGCTTCTTGCCGCTGACGGCGGTGATGCGGGAGGGAACGATCTTGCCGCGCTCGGACAGGAAGCGCGACAGCAGACGCACGTCCTTGTAGTCGATCACCGGCGCGCCGGCGCCGGAGAACGGGCAAGACTTCTTGCGGCGGAAGAACGGACGGCGGGCGCCAACAGCGGGGCGGCGCAGGCCGACGGTCGGTTCGGTCGTTTCGGACATTAGATTTCCTCCTCAGCGCCGTAATCGTCGCGGTCGGCGCGGAATTCGTCACGCGCGCGGAACTCCTCGCGGCCCTCGTCGAAGCCACGCTTGCGGCCGGACTCGAAGCGGCCAGCGGGCTTGGGACCACGGAAGGAACGCTCACGCTCATCAGCCTTGCGGGACAGGATGGCGGAGGGCTCTTCGGAGATTTCTTCCACGCGCACGGTCATGAAGCGCAGGACGTCCTCGTTCAGGGTCAGCTGACGCTCCATCTCCTGCACGGCGGGAGAAGCGGCATCCAGACCCAGCAGGATGTAGTGGCCCTTGCGGTTCTTCTTGATGCGATAGGCCAGCGAGCGCAGGCCCCAGTATTCGCGTTTCTTGACGGCACCGCCATCGGCTTCGATAGCAGCAACGGCGACATCGGCGACGGCGTCGGCCTGCGCCTGTGTGATCTCGCTGCGCGCGATCACCACGGTTTCATAAAGCGGCATATGTCCCTCCCCTTCGGCTGATCAACTCTGGCCCTGGTCTGGGCCTCCCGGAATTGGGACGAGCATAGCCGGGCACGATGCCACGCACCCGGCAGGGAAGGCGCGGCTTAAGCACGGGTGGCCGCGAAAAACAAGAGGGATTCGCGGATCAGCCGGGAATACGCCCCAACCGGCGCCATCCCCCCACCCCCAACCTGCAAAGCGCCACCTTGCCTCCCGTTTTTTGAATTTTTATTGATAATCATTAGCAACTTACAATTGGTTACCGTTTCGGTAGTTGCTCACTTACCGGTTTTTTTGTGCAGATGCTCACAGCCCTTTTATTTTGTATCTCCAACAAAAGCAGGATTGCCACCATGCCGCACATCAACAAATCCACTCTCAAATCCGCCATCTTCGCCGCCGCGCTGGTCATCCCGGCCGCCTTGCCCTGCGCCAAGGCGCTCGCCGCCCCCCCCGGAACAGACACGGTGATCAACGGGCTGGACTACGGCCCGCTGGCCGCGCTGGTGGGAACCTGGAAAAGCGACGCCTCCGGAGGCGTCGACATCGCCCCCGGCCGCGAGGGCTCAAAAGTCGGCAAAGGCGGCGTGGCGGTCGAACCTTCTTACGAAACCATAACCTTCACGCCGACCGGCGACGCCACCAACGCCAGCGACCAGCATCTCGCGGCGATGTCTTACCACCAGCAGGTCTTCCGTAAGAGCGACAACAAGCAGTTCCACGACCAGATCGGGTATCTGATCTACGACAAGGCCAATCAGACGGTTTATGACTCGTTCTGCATTCCCCGGGCCGTCTGCGTCGTGGCCGAGGGCAAGCCGGGCGCCACGATGACCCTGACCGCCCCAAGCACGGGCATCGCCCAGTCCGGCTACATGGTGAAGAACGATACGACCGAGAGCTTCACCATCACCTACGAGATGTCCGGCAACACCATGAAGTATAAGCAGGAGACGAAGCTGAACGTGTACGGCAAGCCGTTCAGCCATGTCGACTCCGGCACGCTCACGAAGGTCGAGAAGTAAGGGCAAAGCCCGCCCCCTTGCCGCAAGCTGGCGCCCGTGGCTATACGGGCGCCGAGTTTTTGACATAGGAACCGCCGTCTCATGACCACCACCACGACCTTTGGCTTCCCCGAAGCCGCCGCCCGTCTGGGCGTCACCGTCCGCACCCTGCGCCGCGCCATCCGCGCGGGCCGCGTGCCGGCCCCGGCGCAGGCCGGCGCCGTCGCCGTTCTCTCCGCCGCGTGGCTGGAGAGCGTGCAGGCCGCCGTTAAGGCGAACCCCGCCGCGCTGACCCGCGCCATGCCGCAGAGCGTGCCGCCCTTCGCCCGTTACGAGGGCACCTCCTGCTGGCGCAAATACCCCAACCGCGTGCGCGACTACTACGCCTTCCAGGCCGCGCTGGCGGTCTAAGGCTCCCCAACGCAATAAGGCCGGCGGTACCCCCGCCGGCCTTATTTGTTTAGAGACCGTTTGCAAAGTCGCTCCGGCGACCGTCACGCGGCGATTTTGTTGCGCTCCGGTGCTCGAAAATCCCCCCTAGACGACTCACCAGAGCGACTTTTCAAACAGCCTCTTATAGCGTCAGCTTCGCCTCCACCACGTCCGGCTCGTCGGGGATGCGGGCGACGACAAAGCCCAGATGCTTGATGAAGCCGAGCATCGGCGCGTTATCCGCCAGCACCTGGCCCGCGATCTCGCGCATCCCCCGCACCCTGCCCCAATCGATGATCGCGCGCATCAGCGCCGCCCCCAGCCCCAACCCCTTGGCCGATGGCTCCACCACCACGGCGAATTCGCCTGTCAGGCCGTCCGTGTCGTCGCGCACCAGCCGGGCGACGCCCATGGTGGCGCCCGTCGTCTCGTTTTTGGCGATGAACGCCATCTCCCGGGTGTAATCCACATCGGTCAGGCGGGTGATCTGCTCCAGCGGCAGGCTCTTCATCGGCGAGAAGAATCGGTAGCGCATATCCTCGGTCGTCAACCGCGCGATCATGGCGACATGCGCGTCGGCATCCTCCGGACGGATCGGGCGGATGGTGAATTTCACCCCCTTGGCGTCGTAGCTGGCGACAAGATCGGCCGGGTACGGGCTGATGATCGGCTCCGGCCGCGCCCGGCCGGGCGGGCGCAGCACGATCCGCGCGCTGGCCGCCACCGCCCCGGTCTCGTTGGCGAAGACGGGGTCGAGGTCCAGCAGCGCGATCTCCGGCGTATCCAGGATCAGCTGGCTCACCCGCACCAGAATGGCGGCGATCGCCTCCTCATCCGCCGCCTCCTGGCCGCGATGCGCCGCCAGCATCGGCGCGACCGGCGCGCGGTGGATGAGCGCCCGGGCCAGAGTGAGATTGAGCGGCGGCAAATCGGCGGCGAGCAGCGAGACATCGTCCGGGTCCCCGCCGCCGGGGCCGAAGCCGATCAACGGCCCCAATACCGGATGGTCCGAAACCCGCACCCGCAGCATGGTGCTGCGCGGGGCCTGCACCTGCACCACAAAGCCCGCCTTGGCGGCATCGTCCCCGCGCTGCGCCAGCCGCGCCAGGATCGACCGCCCGGCATGGCGCACCGCCGCCGCATCCGGCAGATCCAGCACCACGGAGCCGGGGAAGAGATGCGTCGGCACATCCGGGTGAGAGAGCTTGAGCACCGCCGGATAGCCCAGCGC
The DNA here is from genome assembly GCA_027451225.1 of Acidocella sp. Classification (GTDB taxonomy): domain Bacteria; phylum Pseudomonadota; class Alphaproteobacteria; order Acetobacterales; family Acetobacteraceae; genus Acidocella. Next base: position 29,482 of record DAIDJU010000087.1, read on the forward strand.
CTCGGCCGCCTCGGCGGCCTCGTCCGGCGTCACCACATGGCGGCTCTCGATCGTCTTGATGTTATAGGCCGAGACCAGCGCCAGCGCCTCGTCCTGCACCAGCACATCCTGCCCGCGCGCCTTTGCGGCATCGATCTGCGCCGCCACCTCGGCCCGGTTGCCGTTGATGCGCAGCACGGCCGCGTCCGGCAGTTCGCGCGCCGCCGCGCGGTTGTGGCGGTTGCGCAGCAGATGGCGGAACCCGGCCACGGCGCTTTCCGGCGTGTCGAAACAGGCGAAGCGCGCCTCGCTGAGCATGTGCCGGTGGCGCAGGCCCAGCGCCTCGCCCATCACCGAAATCAGCAGCGGGATCTTCACCGTCTTGGCGCAGGCGATCAGCGTCTCGATGGCGGTATCGCCCTCATCGTCGCTGGGCGCGTGCACCACGAGGATACCGCCGACCTCCGGCGCCGAGGAAAGCTGCGCCGCCACTTCGGCCAAGCGCGTCGGCCCCTTGCCCACGAAAATCGGGCCGGCGGCGGGCACCTTGCCCAGCGTGAGGGAGAGCACCTGGCGCGTCTCGGGCGTCAGCTCGGCCAGCGGCACGCCGGAGCGCAACGCCTCATCCGCCGCCAGCCGCCCGATGGCCGTGGAATTGGTGATGATCGCCAGTTTCTCGCCGCGCACCGGCTTCACGCGGGTCAGCGTCTCGGCGGCGGCCAGAAACTCGCTGATCGACGAGGTGAGCAGCACGCCGGCGCGGGCCATGGCGGCTTCCAACGCGGCGGATTGCTTGCCGCCGGGGAAGTCCATGCGCATCCCCGGCACGATGGCCACCACCGGGCGCAGCCGCGCCGCCGCCCGCGCCGCCGAGAAAAACAGCTTGGGGTCGCGCAGCCGGTCGATCTCGACCATGATGGCGGCGGTGTTGGGGTCGCGCGAGAGCTGGTCCAACACCAGCCCGAAGCCGATATCGGTATTGCCGCCAATGCCCACGAGATGGCTGAACCCCACGCCATTCGGGGCCGCCCAGTCGATAACTGTGCGGGCGATGGAGGAGGACTGCCCCACCAGCGCCATGCGCCCCGGCTGCGGGGTGAGCGCGAAAGGCGAGGCGTTCAGCCCCAGCCCCGGCAGGATCAGCCCGAAGGAATGCGGCCCCACCACGCGGATCTTCGCCTCGCGCGCCATGGCGGCCAGCCCCCGCACCTTGTGCGAGAGCACAAACGCCCCACGCGCCCCCATGCGCGCATGGCGGAGCAGCGCTGCCTGAATATCTTCCGGCGCGTCCGCCACCAGGGCCACGTCCGCATTTTCCATCGGCTCGGCATCCGTGCCGATCCGCCCGGCAAACCCGCCAGCGCGCAGATTGGCCAGAATCTGCTGGCCAAAGGCCGTCTCCACCCCGCTCAGGCTGACGCTCTCGGGGTGGAAGAACCGCGCAGCATCGAACCGGCGTTTTGACGCTATCGTCATGCACCCCTCCATTTTGTCCCCACTATACACCGCTACGCATGGCGCATTCCATGATCCATCCCCTGGCCCCGCACTGGTCATCCGGGCTAACATCCGGGGTCATGAATTCGCTCGATACCCTTCCCGCGCCCGGCCTGTCCCAGCGCCTGCCCCCTAGCAACGTCCAGGCCGAACAGGCGCTGCTCGGCGCGCTGCTGGCCAATAACAAGGCTTATGAACGGGTTTCCGAGTTCCTCACCGCGGAACACTTCGCCGATCCGGTCAATGGCCGCATCTACGCCGCCATCCAGCGCCGGTGCGAAGCCGGGCAGATCGCCGACCCGGTCACCCTGCGCGCCGAGTTCGAACATTCCGGCCTGCTCGACGAGGTGGGCGGCACGGCTTACCTCGCCCAGCTGCTCTCGGCCATGGTCGGCATCATCAATGCCGGGGATTACGGCCGCGTCATCCGCGACGCCTGGCTGCGCCGCCAGCTCATCGATATCGGCGAGACGGTGGTCAACCGCGCCTTCGGCGCCGAGCCGGATCTGGACGGCACCGGGCAGATCGAGGCGGCGGAGCAGACGCTGTTCAACCTCGCCACCCAGGGCGGGGCGGAGCGCAACGGCCTCAGCTTCCGGCAGGCGCTGATCGAGGCCATCGACCTCGCCTCCAAGGCGTTCCAGAACCAGGGCTCCGTCTCAGGCCTCGATACCGGCCTGCGCGATCTGAACAAGCGCACCGGCGGTCTGCATAAATCGGACCTCGTGATCCTCGCCGGGCGCCCCGGCATGGGCAAGACGGCGCTGGTCACCAAAATCGCCTTCGGCGCGGCCCAGGCCATGCTGAACAACGCCCGCGCCGAGAACCCCAACGCCATGGCGAAGGAATGCGTCGCCGTGTTCTCGCTGGAAATGAGCTCCGACCAGCTCGCCACCCGTCTGCTGGCCGAACAGGCCCGCATCTCGGGCGACAAAATCCGCCGCGGCGAAATCTCGTCCCGCGATTTCGACACCTTCGTGAAGGTCAGCCGCGAAATCTCGGATATCCCGCTGGTCATCGACGACACCCCCGCCATCACCCTCTCGGCCCTGCGCACGCGCTGCCGCCGCCTGCAACGCACCCAGGGGCTGGGGCTGGTCATCGTGGACTATCTCCAGCTCATGCGCCCCGCCGCCGGCACCAAGCCCGAGAGCCGCGTGCTGGAAATTTCGCAGATCACCCAGGGCCTCAAAGCCATCGCCAAGGAGCTGGCGGTGCCGGTCATCGCGCTCTCCCAGCTCTCGCGTTCGGTGGAATCGCGCGACGACAAGCGCCCCCAGCTTTCGGATTTGCGTGAATCCGGCTCCATCGAGCAGGATGCCGACATGGTGATGTTCATCTACCGCGACGAATACTACCTCGCGCAGCGTGAGCCGAAGATCACCTCCTTCGACCGGGACGACAAATACCAGGAGGCGATGGAGAAGTGGAAAACGGACATGCAGAACGTTTACCAGAAGGCCGAG
>DAIDJU010000088.1 GCA_027451225.1 Acidocella sp.
CAGCGTGCCAGATACATGACGCTGGAAACCATCGCGCCGCTGAGCCATACTCCCAATGTCAGCTTGCCAGAAATGGCCGCCTGACAACGCAGCCAACGCTGCTCAGAACGCCGCTCCTACACCACGCCAGGGGGCATGATCATGACGACCACCTTATCTGCCCCCGTTTCGCCGAGACAAAGGTGGTTAAAGCCTGCGGTGAACTTCGCCCGGTGATACCGGGCAGGGGTATGCTCACGCTGCTGAAAGCGTTTCAATCAACGGACAGACCACCTCGGCCCCAGCATCGCAGCGCCGTACGGAATCCGCCAACACATTTTCCATCGCTTGCAGATCGGCAAGACGGGCACGCACATCCTGCAAATGCGCGGCGGCGAGGTCGCGCACTTCACCGCACGCATCCGCCCCGGCACCCGCCAGACGCAACAGTGCCCGCACCCCATCAAGCGTAAAACCAAGCTCGCGCGCCCGCCGCACGAAGACCAGACGCCCAATGTCAGCTGTTTCGTAGAGACGATACCGGCCCCGGCGGCGCGGCATCGGCAAAATGCCGATCTTTTCATAAAACCGGATCGTCTCGATCGCGCAGCCTGTGCGGCGCGAGAAGTCTCCAATCGGCATGTCATCGCGGCTCATGGCATCGCGGTTCATCGGCCACCTCAATTCAGGGCTTGAGTCTGTAGTGACTACAGATGCTACGAGCCAGTGACGCCCATCGCAAGGAGATCATAAAATGCCGCCAGTCCCAACCGAACCAAACCCACTTAGCCGTCCCATCCGCGATACTGGCGCGACACTCCTGACCTTAAGCGGTCTGGGTGCCGCGTTCGGCGTGGCCTCCTGCTGCGGCCTGCCCTTCCTGCTGGCGACCGCGGGGTTTAGCACGGCATGGCTCTCGGGCATCGCGCTGTTCGCAGCGCCGCACCGGTCACTGTTGCTTGTCCTGGCGGCACTGTGCCTTGCGGCGGGTGCTGGGTTGCTGTGGCGGCGCCAGCCCGCTTGTGCCTGCGCAACCGGCTCTGTGTGCGCCAAGCCAGTGGTCCGTGGTATGACGATGATCGGCCTCATGGCCGGGCTGGTGCTGCTGGTGATCGGCGATCTCTATGCGTAACGCACCTGTAATCCTGAAATCAACCATAACTTGCCCGCATTGCGGTTTTCAGGCGACCGAAACGATGCCAACCGATGCCTGCCAATATTTTTACGAATGCAAGGGATGCGGCACCCTGTTACGGCCTAAGCCCGGGCATTGCTGCGTGTTCTGCTCCTTCGGTAGCGTCCCCTGCCCGCCGATCCAGATCGATGGCGGGCAGAGCGGCGGATGCTGCCCCGCAGGATAAGGTGCCGCCGTTCAATGCGGTGCATCGACGTTGTGAGGGCTATGCGCCCCCACCGCCAAAGCTCCACACCGGAATACCGAGTTTCTTGGCCTTGTCGGCCAGGTTTTCCTGAATGCCGGTGCCGGGGAACACCATGACGCCGATTGGCAAGGCATCCAGCAGCGCGTCATTGCGCTTGAACGGCGCCGCCTTGGCATGCCGTGCCCAGTCGGGCTTGAAGGCTATCTGCGTGACCTTACGCGCATCCGCCCAGGCGGCGGCGATGCGCTCAGCCCCCTTCGGACTGCCGCCATGCAGCAGCACCATGTCTGGGTGCTTGGCATGCACTTTGTCGAGCTTGTCCCAGATCAGCATGTGGTCGTTGAACTCCATTCCGCCGGTGAAGGCGATTTTCGGGCCGGGCGGCAGCAGCGGCTCGGTCTCGGCCCGGCGCTTGGCCGCGATGAAGTCGCGGCTGTCGATGAGTGCGGCGGTCAGCGCGCGGTGATTGACCATCGAGCCGGAGCGCGGGCGCCAGGCGGTGCGTGTGTGGCGTTCGAACTGCTCGGTGGCCTGATCGCGGAAGAATTCCAGGCAGTCGCGTCGTTCCAGCAGTGTCTGCCCCTCCGCCGTGAGGCGCTCCAGCTCGACCGAGCGCACCTCGGAGCCATCCTGCTCCTTCTGACTGCGTTTTTGTGCCTGCTCGTTATCGTCCAGCGCCCGCTCAATCCGGCCTACGGCGCGATGGAATAGATTGACCGTCGCCCAGAGCAATTCCTCGAGATCAGGCTCCAGCCGCGTGTCGGACAGGGTAGCTTTGAGCGCATCGAAGATATCCGCAACGGCGCCCGCGATCAGCGGTGCTTCGGGCAATGGCCGCGGGTCAGGCTCGTCCTGGCCGGGATGGTAACCATAGAGCTGGAGTTCGTTGAGAATATGCGCCGTGGGTGAAGCGGTGTGCGTTGGCTCATAGCCGGTCTCGTCGTGCTCGCGGGTCATGGGATGCTCCTTTGTGCCGGAAGCCCGCGCCCATCGCGGCCTTCCATGGCGATCCCGGCCGCAGGGCGGCGACGGCCCGCACCGGTACGGCCGTAGCGCAGCGGAGGATGGCGGCGGGGCCGCTATTTTGCTTCGCGCTGCAAAGCCCCGGCGTCACTCGGTATGATCATTGTTGCTGACAATTCCCCGGGGCGGCGGAAAATAGCGGCCCCGCCGTCATTGCGGGCCGCCGCCGCCCACGGCACAGAGCGCCCTCTTGGAAGGCCGCCGGCGCGGCCGCCTGGCAGACAGGGGCATGAAGTGCACGGCGGCGGCGATAATCCCGGCGTTGGCGGGCCATCATCCAGTCATCCGCCACGCTAAATCTCAGCCGGACGTCATGAAGCGCACGGCATCCTCCGGCGCCAGTTGCACCCGCAGATGTGCCCGCAATTCAGCGAGGCCAAGTTCGCGAAGATCATCGTTGAAATCGCTTAAGGATGGCGAGAGGACCAAAGCCTCGATCCCGGCGGCAATTGCGCGTTCGGCCAGGCCCGCCACAGCGCGGTCACCGGCTGCATCGGCGTCGCGTGCAATGTAGAGCCGCCGCAATCCAGCAGGCAGCAGCAGGGCTGCCAGATGCCCCGCCGAGAGTGATGCTGCCATCGGAATCGCAGGCAACACACAGCGTAGCGACAGCATGGTCTCGATGCCCTCCCCTGCGGCAAGCACCTCAATGCCCGTCGCGCGGCCGAACCGGACGGCATGGCCGAGCAGATGGCCCAGTGCCCGCCGTGGTGTCTCACCCGGCGCCTTGCCTAGCCGGATGGGATCAAAGCCATCAGGGTCGAGCCAGGTGCGCTGCACACCGGTGATCATACCATCGAGGTCGGTGACCGCCGCGATCAACGCTGGCCAAGCTTCCCGCACCGCGTCAGGTGTCGCATGATAGAAACAGCGTGGATGAAAGCGCAACGCATTTGAGCCGGTATTGGAAAGCGCCGCCGAGGTAATACCGCGACGACGCAAATAGGCATCGCCAAGCGTTCCAGGCAGCGATTGAGCCTTGGCGAACAGCCGCCGGGCGGAGCGTTGAACCTGGGCTGCCATGGCCTCAGTATCGTCTGTGGCATCTGGTGCGGGATCAGTGCTGACAGCGGCTGGCGTGCTGTCGCTGCCGGCCAGCCCAAGAAACCGCCGCGCCTCCTCGGCCACATCCCGGAACTCGGTAAGGCCACAGCGCTCGCGGATCAAATCCAGCAAATCGCCATGCGTGCCCTCTGCGGCATCCTGCCAACGCCCCACGGCTCCCTTGCCCGTGCCGCCGCCACTGAGCCGCACAAACAAAGACCGCCCCGGCGTGTTATGAACATCCCCCACCAGCCAATAACGCCCCTCACGCCGCCCGGCGGGCAGATAATGCCGGCACACCGCCTCGGCCTGCCGGGCCAGCATTTGCGCCAGCTCCGCTGCCGTCATGGAAAAATCATGCTTGGGCATTGTTGCCCCTCCATTGCTACAGATTGCCCATCAATCCGGCTCTGCCGTCGGCGTCGGGCCGAACAGCGCAGCCTATCGTTCCGCCCTGCCCACGCGCTATCTTCCGAATCGGAAGTTGACCGGGCCCGCGCCTCCGCCCGCCAAAAATCTTCCACTCGGCTGGGCTTCATGCTATACATGACCATCTAACTAGTCAGGAGCATCCCATGGGCAGCGTTAATCTCGCCGACGCCAAGGCACATCTAAGCGAATTGGTCGAACGGGCCGCCGCCGGAGAAGCCGTGGGAATTACCCGCCGGGGTAAGCCGGTGGCGCAGATCGTCTCCGCCGATATCCCGCGCAAGCCGGTCAATCTCGGGGCGCTACAAGCCGTGACCGCCGCCATGCCAAAACAGGCGGAACCCGCGCGCGAAGCCATCCGCAAAATGCGTGATGAGGCGCGCTATTGAGCCTGTATCTCGACACGTCGCTACTGGTTACCGCCCTGACCAATGAAGCCGAGACCCCGCGCATGCAGGCTTGGCTGGCCGCACAGCAAGCCGGAGAGCTGGCGATCAGCGATTGGGTGATGACCGAATTCTCCTCGGCCTTATCCATCAAATTACGCACCGGCCAGCTACAACCCGTCCACCGCGCCGAAGCCTTGGCGATGTTCACACAACTCGCTGCTGAAAGTTTTTTGCGCCTGCCGGTCAGCGGGCCGCAATTCCGCACCGCCGCCCGCTTCTCGGATCAATACACGCTGGGCTTGCGCGCGGGCGATGCTTTGCATCTCGCCATCTGCGCGGATCACGGCGCCACGCTATGCACGCTTGACCGCCGCCT
>DAIDJU010000089.1 GCA_027451225.1 Acidocella sp.
GCATCCTCCAGCGCATCCTCCGAGGCGGCGTAGGTCATCTTGTCGATATTCACGACCTGATGCCCCTCCTGCCGGACCGCCCTTCTTACCACCGCCGAACCAATGAACCCGCAGCCGCCGGTGAGAAGAATTTTCATGCGCTATCCGTTAGAAAATGAAGGCGTTACGGTTCAATCAAACCTTGCGCCGCCTGGCAACAGGCTTGGCCGGCTTTTTTGCTGCGCGCGCGAATTGCGCGTCCAGCCGCGCCAAATCCTCGGCCTGCGCGTCCAGCACGGCCTTGGGCAGCTTGAGCGCCTTGGCCGCCAGCTTATGCATGCGCCCGATTTCGGCCAGATGCGCCGAGGCCGCCAAAGACTGCGTCACCCCCCCGGCATGGCGCCGGTGGGTGTTCAGCGGCTCAGCGATATAGGCAATCTCTCCCTCCTGCCCGGCGAGCAGCGCGAGATACAGCCGCCAATCCCCGGCCAGCTTCCATTCATCGAGATCCTTCGCGGCATCCAGCGCCTTCAGCAGCGCCTCGCGCCGCCACAACACGGCGCTGACGTTAGGGATGAGGTTGCGCACAGACAGCATCCGCGCCGCAAACGCCCGCCCGGGCCAGATGCCCGATTCCGCCAGCTCCCGCACGCCGCAGGAGACATAATAGGATTGGTAATCCGGCATCACCTCCGCGCCGGTCTCGTCGATGGCCCGGCTATCGGCAAAGCCCATCAGCGGCGTCCCGGCGCCGGCCAGGGCCTCGATCAGCCGCGAGAGAAAACGCGGGTCCGCCGCGTCATCCGCCTCGCACAGCCACACATACTCGCCCGCGGCCTCTTGCGCCGCGCGCCGCCATTGCGCGAACACCCCTGCGTTTTTCGGGTTCGCCAGCACGCGCAACTCCCGCCCCGCAGCCTCGGCCATCTCCGCCGCCACGGCGAGCGAATCGTCGGTCGAGGCATCGTCCAGCAGCAGCACCTCCTGCACCGGGTAGGTCTGGGCGAACACGGTCGCCAGCCGCTCGGGCAGATAGCGCGCGTAATTATAGTTCAGCACCGCCACGCTTACGGTCTTCAGCGCCGGGGTGGCGAGGCGCAGCAGCTCGCGCACATAAGCGCCGAACTCGAACGTCTTCGCCGCCATGGCGGACAGGCGCGGGCGCAGGGCGTCGAGCTTCTCATGGTCCAGCAGGCTGGCGAGTTCGGCCAGGAAGTCATCCGCATCGGCCGCGCGGGCCACGCGCCCGGCTTTCTCCCGGCGCAGCAGCTCAGGGATGCCGCCGCTCTCGTCGAACGCCACGCAGGGCACGCCGCAGGCCAGGGCCTCCATCACCACGGTCGGCAGCGGGTCCTCGCGCGAGGTGAGCGCCAGCACGTCGGCGGCCGAGAAATATTCCGCCACACGCTCGGTATAGGGGATATGGGTGAAGCAGCCGCTCTCGCGCACGCGCTCCATCTCGGGGGCGAGATAGGTGCGCAGCATGAACTCGATATCCCCCACCCAGACGAAATGCACATCACCCCGGCGCTTGGAAAAATTCCGCGCCATTTGCAGGAAGAGATCGAACCCCTTGCGCAGATGCGCGAACCCGGCGCCCAGCACCAGGAACTGCTCATCCCCAATGCCCAACTCGCGGCGGATGCGCGTGCGGGCCTGGGCGTCGAAGCGCATCTCCTGGTAATTGCCCTGCGGCAGCACCACCGCCGTCTCGCGTGTCAGCTCCACAGCCGCCGAGAATTTCTCTTGCAAATAGCTTGAGGAAAACACGAGATGGCTCGCTGCCGCCGCGCCGAGCCGCGCCTGGATCTCGAGGTTATACTCCTTCAGCAGTTGCGGCATCTCATGCACCAGCAGCGTGGCGCTGATGCCTCGCTCCTCCAGCCACGGCACCACCCGCGCCGAGGCAGCGGAGTTCACGATGGCCGCGCGTATGCCCATCGCTTTGTATTTGTCGAGCAGATTGCCGATGATCGTCTTGTCGTAGGCGACGCTGACCTCGGCGGTATCGTAATACTTACCCAGCAGCGGGCCCACGCCCAGAAGCAGCAGATGCACCTTGAGGCCCCATTGCCGCTTAAGCCTGCGCGCGATGTTGAGCAGCAGCAATTGCGCGCCATGGGCCTGCGCATCATGCCCCACGAGCAATATGCCGTTGGCGAATTCCGCGACATCCCGCTCGCAAATGGCGCGCGCCGTGGCGTTGAGGAACGCCGCCCCCGCATGCACATCCGGCTCCAGAAACGCGCCTTCCGCCCATTCGTTCCAGGCATTCACGCAGATCACCTGCTCGCCGTAAAACGGATGGTCTCCGGTATAGTCTATAAGTTTCTCAAGCCAGTCCTGATACAGCGTGGGCGTTGCGCCATGCAGCGCCAGCCCCTTGCCCTCGCGGCGCGGGTCGTTATCCCATCCCGGCACGATGGTCTTGATCAGCGGATAATCCGGCACGGGCAACGTCAGCGAGGTCTGCGCGATATCCTCGTAATCGTGCACCGTGGCGGAGAAATCCGGGTCCAGCAGTTCCAGCGTGTCGTTGATCCGCTTTGTCTCCTGGCTCAGCTTGTGCGGCGGGAACTCCACCGCGCCGTCTAGCCCGTAAGGCGTGGGATCGTAATCGCCCAGGCTCTGCGCCATGATGATGATCGGGGTCTCGCCATGAAGTTCGCTGAACATGCGCCGCCATTTGGCGATGCGCGCCTTTGCGTCGGGGATCAGCGTGACGCGATAGATCATCAGTAGCGGGCGGCCCTCGATGCGGATATAGCGCGGGTCCTCGAACAGCCGCACGAAATGCGCGATCAGCGCCGGGTCGTCTTCCTCCAGATATTCCTGCGCGATCAGCACCTCGCGCTCCAGCCCATCCCAGCGGCGGGTCCAGTTCTCGTTGGCCCACATCGCACAGAAGGAGAAGTCCAAGGATTTGTCTGCGAGAAACTGTTCCAGCGGCTTTTCCAGCAGGCGATGCCGGTTGAACCAATAGGTGTAGAACACAAAGCCTTCCAGCCCCGCGCCCTTGGCCATCTCGATCTGCCGTTTCAGCGTGTTGGGGTCGTCCAGCGCGTAATGCCCGAGATCGCGCGGGATGCGCGGCTGCACATGGCCGATGAAGCGCGGCAGCGCCCGGCCCAGATTCGTCCAGTCGGTAAAGCCCTTGCCCCACCAGGCATCGTTTTCCGGCACGCGGTGGAATTGCGGCAGGTAATAGGCCAGCAGCTTGGCCTTGCGCCTGGCGTGGGCGGGGGCGGGCTGAAACTCCTCGAAGAACGGGGCAGGGCGGGTGGCGCGCTTCACGGCGGCGGGCACCAGCCCTTCCCGCTCGGGGCGTTGGGGCAGGAACACCCCGCTTGAGCGGTGCGCCAGATAATGCAGCAGCGGGTTCTCCCCGTTCAGCATCGCGCCATAGCGGTTGACGTAGAATTTCAGGTCGAAATCCGGGGCCGGGTTGCGCCCCTCGGTCACGCCGAAGACCAGGAAATGCTCGAACGGATCGGTCCCGCTCTGCGCCACATCGGGGTTGTTTTCCAGGTACCAGGCGGCATCGAACACCGGCACGGGGCTTACCTGCCCGGTGCGGCGGCGTTCCAGAAAATGGCGCAGGCAGGATTCGCCTTCGGGCAGGTGGTAGGTCTCGCGGTACCAGGCGGCATGGAACAACGGCGAGGGATCGCGCCCTTCCGCCTCTCCGGCGGTGATGTAATGCAGCAGCGGGTTGATCCCGGCGGCGGCAACATCCGGGTTGCGCGCCAGATACCATGCCGGGTCGAAATACGGGTTGGGCCGCGCCCCATTGGCCCAGCCTTCGGTGCAGAAATGCGCGGCGCCGTCATCGCCCGCTTCCGGGTGCTGCGCCAGATACCAAGCCGCCAGGAACAACCCGCTCCGCTCGATCGTTTCCGCCTCTGCTTTTAAATCCGCTGCCAAATCAAAGCCCTCCGCCTGCATCATGCCTGCGCGGCGCGGTGTTTGTCACGCCCGGGTGGGGCGCGGCGGGAAACTTCGTGTATGATCCGGCGCATACCCTCATGCGTGGACGGAGACGATAATGATGAGACGCATTCTGCCGCTGCTCCTGGCCGGCTTTGCCCTGGCCGGCTGCGTTCATGTGGCCCATGTGCCACCGCCCGGCTATCTGCCCGAGGATGCGTTCGGCAATTCCGTTGTGGGGGAGGACCCGGCTTTCGCCGCCGTTACCGATGCCATGATGGCGTTCGCCTACCCCCAGAGACTGCAAGGAAACCCCGCCGGAATGGCGCTGGCCATCGCCTCGCTGGACGCGATGGCGGGGCAGTTTGCCGCCAGTGGGCGCTGGGCCGGGTGGGACGAGATGACCAAACAGGAGATGATGGACGCCAGGACGCAGGTGCGCGCCATACTCGGCGTGCCCGCGAATGCGTCGTCGCAAGCGGTAATCGACCATCTGGTGGCGGCCTCGCACGCGCTGGACAGGGGCGATCAGGCGGCGGCCCTGGCGGCCTTGTCCGGCCCTGAATTCACGGCATCCCCCGCGCGGACCTTGGCGATCCTGTCGCATTTCCCCCGGGTCCCGGCCGCGAACAAGGCGACGATGGACGCGAACTTGAACTTCTTCCCCTCGGGCCGCGACTGACGCGCCGGGGCGCTTATTTCGTCAGCGCATCGTGCAGCACGGGTACCAAGCCGTTGAGGGCGATCTGCATGCCAATCCCCAGCAGCAGAAACGCCGCCATGCGCGCCACCACCTGCCGCCCGGTAGTGCCCAATGCGGCGGCCATGCGGTCCGCTGTCGTGTAACAGGCCCAGATCAGCCCGGCATTTGCCAGCACGGCCAAGCCCGCCCCGGCATAGAACATACCCATGGCGGGCAGGGAATCCGGCCGAGCGGTGCCAAGCGAGATCGCCACCGCGATCGTCCCCGGCCCGGTGGTGAAGGGGAGGGTAAGGGGAAAGAAAGCATACCCGCCCAGATCCTCCACCTCGGCCTCGCCCACGGGCTCCGCCTCGCGCTGCTTGCGCGCGGTGGTGGTGTCGGGGGCGGAGAGCATCTCATAGGCCCGCACCGCCACCACCAGCCCACCCGCGATACGCAGCGCGTTCATCGAGATGCCGAAGAAGCTGAGGATATACGTGCCCGCCACCAGCGCCGTGAGCATGATGAAGGTGGAATACACCGCCACCCGCCGCGCCAGTGTCACGCGCTCGTCATGGGTTTGCAGCGCCGTCACCTCGTGGAAGATGATCGCGCTGCTCAGCGGGTTGATGATGGAAAACAGCGCCGGAAAGGCGAGCAGAAACGCGGTGAGGGCGATTTCTGTCATAGCCCCGCAAGCTCCCGGAACTGCGCTTCGGTCAGAATGTTAATCCCCAGCTCCGCCGCCTTCTTGGCCTTGGAGCCCGCATCCTCGCCCACCACCACGTAATCGGTTTTTTTCGAGACGGATTCGGTAACTTTCGCCCCTAGCGCCTCGGCCCGCGCCTTGGCCTCGGGGCGGGCCATGCTCAGCGTGCCGGTGAACACCATCACCTTGCCCGCCAGCGGCGAGTCGGAAACCGCAGCGGCAGCGGCATCCTGCACGCGCACCTCGCGCTCCAGGGCGGCGAGCGTCTCCAGGTTATGCGCCTCGGCGAAGAAGGCCACGAGATCGGTGGCGATGGCTGGGCCCACGCCCGAGATGGACCCCAGCTCCAGCCGCGCATCGGAGCCGATTTCCTCCGCCGCGATCATACTCGCCTTCCAAGTGGCGTAGCTGCCGTAATGGCGCGCCAGCAGCTTGGCGTTGTTCTCGCCGATGCGCCGTATCCCCAGCGCATAGATGAACCGCTCCAGCCCAATCTCGCGCCGCGTATCGATGGCCGCACTCAGCTTGGCGGCCGACACCTCGCCCCAGCCCTCGCGCTTGGCAATCTCGGCCTCATGCGCGGGCAGTTTGAAAATATCCGGCGCGCTTTTCAGCAGCCCCGCATCGTGGAACTCGCGCACGGTCTTCTCGCCCATGCCCTCGATGTCGAACGCCCCGCGCGAGCAGAAATGGATCAGCCGCTCCACCACCTGGGCGGAGCAGGAGAGGCCGCCCGTGCAGCGACGCACCACATCGTCATCGGCGCGCACCGCCAGCGCACCGCAGACAGGGCAATGCGTGGGGAATTTAAACGCCGCCCCGCCGCCATGCTTCAGCACACCCAGAATCTGCGGAATCACATCGCCCGCGCGCTGCAACTCCACAGTATCGCCAATGCGCACGCCCTTGCGTTCGATCTCGTCCTCGTTATGCAGCGTCGCGTACTGCACCAGCACGCCGCCCACATTCACGGGCTTCAACTTCGCACGCGGCGTCAGCGCCCCGGTGCGGCCCACCTGGATTTCGATATCCTCAAGTACCGTTCTGGCTTTTTCGGCGGGGAACTTCCACGCGCAGGCCCAGCGCGGCGCGCGCCCCACAAAGCCAAGCCGCGTCTGCAAGGCGAGGTCGTTCACCTTGTACACCACGCCGTCGATGTCATAGGGCAGGTCGGCGCGCTCGGTGCCGATATGCGCCTGGAACGCCTCCGCCTCGCCCTCATCCAAATGTTTGGAGAGGGGGTTCACCTTGAACCCCCAACGCTTGAGCGTGGCCAGATACCCCCAATGCGTATCCGCCACCGGCGTCGCGGTTTCGCCCTGGGCGTAGGCAAACAGCGAGAGTTTGCGTTTCGCCGTCACCGTGGAATCAAGCTGGCGCAAGCTCCCCGCCGCTGCGTTGCGCGGGTTGGCGAAGGGCTTGTCCGGGTTCGCCTCGTTGAGCGCCAGGAAATCCGCCTTGGTCATATAGACCTCGCCGCGGATCTCGATGAACTCCGGCGCATCCTCCGGCAACGCGCGCGGCAGCTCGCGCAGCGTGAGCATATTGGCGGTCACGTCCTCGCCTTCCGTGCCGTCGCCGCGTGTCGCGGCGCGCACGAATTTCCGGTTCTCATAAGTCAGCGAGATGGACAGCCCGTCGATCTTCGGCTCCGCCACCAGCTCCCACGGCGCATCCAACCCCAGGAAGCGCCTTTTGCCCTGCCAGAACTCCTCGAACTCCTCGGCGCTGAACACATTGTCCAGCGAGAGCATGGGCGTGCGGTGCCGCAGCTTGCCAAACCCCGTGGCCGGACGTGCGCCCACCCGCGCCAGCACCCGCGCCTCCTCGTGCAGCTCCGGGTGCGCCAGCACGATCTCCTCCGCCTCGCGGCGCAGGGCGTCGTATTCGGCGTCGGTCATCTCCGGGGCATCGTGCTGGTAATAGGCCGCGTTCGCCGCCTCGATCTTTTCGAGCAGCGCCTGGAGTTTCGTCTTCGCCGTCATATCCTCAGTAAGCTTTCAGCCGCCTGGCGGGCGGCATCGGTAATCACCTCGCCGGCGAGCATGCGGGCGATCTCCTCGCGCCGCTCAGCATCGTCCAGCACATCCACTTCCGTCACCGCGCGCTCGGCCACCACGCGCTTGGCCACGCGCAGCTGCGCCGCCCCGCGTGCCGCCACTTGCGGCGAGTGCGTCACCACCAGCACCTGCACGCCCTGCGCCACGCGGGCCAGACGCTCGCCCACCGCCGCCGCGGTTGCGCCGCCGATGCCGGAATCCACCTCGTCGAAGATCAGCGTGCCCACCGACCCGCCGCCGGTCAGCACCACTTTCATCGCCAGCATCAGGCGCGAAAGCTCGCCGCCCGAGGCGATCTTATCCAGCGCGCCCGGCGTTTCGCCGGGATTGGTGGCGATGAGAAACCGCACTGCATCCGCCCCGCGAGGCCCCCATTGGGCCTCAGGCAGCATGGCGCGTTCCACCACAAAGCGCGCGCGCTCCAGCTTCAGCGGCGGCAGCTCGGCCCCGATGGCCGCCTCCAGCCGCCTTGCCGCGCCCTCGCGCAGTTCCGAGAGTGCCGCCGCCCGCTCCACATAAGCCGCGCGCAGCTTCGCGGTCTCGGCGGTCAGCGCGGCGATATCCGCCACCCCGCTCTCCAGCGCCGCCAGCTTGGCTTTGAGGGAGGCGAAGAACTCCGGCAGTTCCGCCACCTGCACGCCATGCTTGCGCGCGGCGGCGCGCAGGGCAAAGAGCCGCTCTTCGGTCGCCTCCAGCGCACGCGGGTCGTCTTCTTCCGAAGCCGCGAGCCGCTCCATGAAATCCTCCGCCTCGGCCAGCGCGATCTCGGCGCGCTCCAGTGCCGCCATGGCTGGCCCGGCGGGGTTCACATGTCCGGCGGGCACCGTTACCCGCGCCAGGGCCCGTGCGGCCGCGCGCAGGGCGGCGGCGGGGCCGGAGGCGCGGCGGTCCTTGGGGCGCAATTCACCGATGGCGCTGGCGATCGCCTCGGCCCGGCGCTCTCCCGCCTGCAAGCGCAGCCGCTCTGCGGCCAGAGCCTCTTCCTCGCCATGCACGGGGTTCAGCTTGCCCAGCTCATCGGCGGCATGGCGCAGAAAATCCTCCTCCCGCGCCGCCTCCTCGATTCGCTTCTCGGCCTCGGCCAGCTTTGCCGCGGCCTCGCGCCATGCCTTATGCGCGCCCGCCACGGCCTCGCGCGGGGCAGGGGGCACGCCAAAGGCGTCCAGCAGAAAAATATGATTGGCCGGGTCCGCCAGCCCCACCTGCTCGTGCTGCCCCTGCACCTCAATCAGCAGGCCGGTCAGCTTTTTCAGGAACCCCACGCTCACCGGCTGGTCGTTCACCAGCGCACGGGAGCGCCCGTCCCGCGCCACGATGCGACGGATGAGAATCTCCGCCCCCGAATCCAGCCCGTGCTCATCCAGCAGCGCCTGTGCGGGGTGGCCATTGCCCACCGCGAAGCTCGCCGCCACCACGGCTTGGTCGGAGCCCGCGCGGATCAGCCCGGCATCGGCCCGCGCCCCCAGCGCCAGCCCCAGGCTGTCCAGCAAAATCGACTTTCCGGCCCCGGTCTCGCCGGTGAGCGCGGTCAGCCCCGCCTCAAAATGCAGGTCCAGGCGCTCGATCAGCACAACATCGCGGATCGAGAGGCTGTTGAGCATGTGGCCTTAGAAAATCCAGAACCAGTGGTGATGCTTGGGCGGCGGCGGGGCTGCGTTGCCGCCGGTCTCCGCCTGCGTCTGGTCGGCGGCGGCGGTCAGCCCGTGATCCTTCAGCTTGGCATAGGCGGTCTGGTACCAGGAGCTGCCGGGGTAGTTGTACCCCAGCACCGAGGCCGAGCGCAGGGCGGCGTCGGTCAGGCCGATATCCAGATAGCACTCCACCAGCCGCTCCAGCGCCTCGGGCACGAAGGTGGTGGTCTGGTAGGTGGTCACCACATTCTGGTAACGGCCAATGGCCGCGCCATACAGGTGCTGCTTCTCGTAGTAGCGCCCGATCTCCATGTCATGCGCGGCGAGGCGGTTATTCGCCAGGCGCAGCTTGATGCGCGCATCGCGGGCATAGGAGCTGTCGGGGAAGCGGTTGATCACGTCCTGCAGCGTCTGGATCGCCTCGAAGGTCGTGGTCTGGTCGCGCTGCTCATCCTCGATCTGCTCGTAATAGCACAGCGCCTTCAGGTAGTAGGCATAAGCCACCTCGGGGCTGGCCGGGTGCAGGCCGATGAAGCGCGTGAGCGAGCTGATCGCGTCGTCGTAATTCTGTTGCTTGTACTGGGCGTAGCCGGCCAGGAGCTGGGCATGCGTGGCCCAGGTGGAGTACGGGTAGTTCTCCTCCACGGCGTCGAATTCCTTGGCGGCCTTCTCGTATTCGCCCTTCTGCATCTGGGCGACGCCCTGGGCATAAACCTGGTCCGGCGGAGGCACCACGCCGCCAGGGAACAGCTCGTCCTCGGAACTGGTTTTGGTGCTGGAGCACGCCGCCAGGCCGAGAGCCATGGCGAGCAGGGAAACACGGGCAAGGCCAGAGCAGAATTTTGTCATCGCGCGTGGCTTATAGCAGTTAATCCAGGAACGCGAAGCCTCTGGAACCGTTCGGATTACGGCGTATTTGCTTGACTTCCCCAACGGTGGGGCTAAGACACCGCCATTCTCAACCGGCCACCCCGCCCCAAAGTGGCGCCAGGGGTGCGTTAGCCGTTGCCTGTAACCGGGCTGCGCAAGCCAACCGGGCATTCGCCCGCATGTTTAAGGACATTCCCAGCCACATGGCTTCTTCTTCCAACGCCCTCCGTCATTCCGACGCCCCGGCCTATGCCGGCGCGGATGATTTTGCTGCTCTTCTCGATTCCTCCCTCGGCGCCGGCGGCGGCTTCGAAGGTTCCGTCGTTTCCGGCCGCGTGCTCCGGATCGATGATGATTTCGTGATTGTTGATGTCGGCCTGAAGTCCGAGGGCCGCGTGCCCCTGCGCGAGTTCGCCCCGATCGGCGCCAAGCCCGAAGTGAACGCCGGCGACGTCTTCGATCTCTTCATTGAGCGTTACGAGGACAAGGACGGCGCGATGGTGCTGTCCCGCGAGAAGGCGCGCCGCGAGGAGTCTTGGACCCAGCTGGAGAAGGCCTTCGAGGCCCAGACCCGCGTGAACGGCGTGATCCACGGCCGCGTCAAGGGCGGCTTCACCGTCGACCTCGGCGGCGCCACCGCGTTCCTGCCCGGCTCGCAGGTCGATATCCGCCCGGTTCGCGACGTCGCCCCGCTGATGGGCGTCGCCCAGCCGTTCCAGATCCTGAAGATGGACCGCCAGCGCGGCAACATCGTCGTCTCCCGCCGTGCGGTGCTGGAAGAGACCCGCGCCGAGCAGCGCTCCGAGCTGATCCACGGCCTGAAGGAAGGCCAGATCCTCGACGGCGTGGTGAAGAACATCACCGATTACGGCGC
>DAIDJU010000090.1 GCA_027451225.1 Acidocella sp.
CCAGGCGTTGATGTACATGCGGTTGAGAAATTCCGCCGCATCCGGGCCGACGACCTCGATCTTGCCCAGGGTCGAAGCGTCGAAGATGCCGACACCGTTACGCACCGCGCGGCATTCTCGGGCCACCGCCTGGCGCATATCCTCGGTGCCGCGCGGGAAATAGCGCGCGCGCTTCCAGAGGCTGACATCCTCGAACACCGCCCCCTGAGCCGCCGCCCAGCTGTGAATCGCAGTGCGGCGTTCGGGCTCGAAGAGCTCACCGCGCGCATAGCCCCCGAAATAGCCGAACGGCACGGGCGTATAGGGCATGCGGAACGTGGTCGTACCGATCGCCGGCACCGGCTTGCCCAGCACCGGGGACATGATCCCAAGCGCGTTCATGTTCGAGAGCTTGCCCTGGTCCGTCGCCATACCGTTGGTGGTGAAGCGCTTGACATGCTCGACCGACTTCATGCCCTCGCGCATCGCCAGCGCGATGTCCTTGGCCGTGACATCGTTCTGGTAGTCGAGGAAGGCGCGGACCGAACCGGGGTCACCGTGATAGGGCACGGCGCCGATGAAGCCGCCTTGCGCCACCGGCGCGTTGGTTACCTTATAGCTGCCCGCGCTACCGCCCGCGGCGGCGGCCCCTGCCTCGGCGCCGGAGGCCAGAACCTCGGCGAGCGACTGCAAACCAGCCGCGCTGCCGGCGACGCTGCACGCCTCGGCCGGCGCACCGGGCAGGAACGCGTCGAGCGTGCTATCGAACACGAGCTTGCCGCGGCTCTGCGAGAACAGATGCACGCTGGGCGTGAAGCCCCCCGACATCAGCAGCACGTCGCAGCTCACACGCTGCCCGCTGCCGCCCGCGATCGGCTTGATGGTGGCGCCGGTGACGCGCAACCGACCGTCGGTGCCCGCAATCGTGGAAGCCGGAAAAACCGGCAGCCCCGCTTTTTGCGCGGCGGCCACCCACGGCCCGCCCGCATCCGGCCGTAGATCGACGATCCCCGCGATCGCACAACCGGCACCACGCAACGCGAGGGCGGTGCGGTAAGCGGCATCGTTGGCGGTGAACACCAGCGCCCTGCGCCCCGGCAGCACGCCGTAGCGCTCCAGATAGATGCGCGCAGCCTCCGCCAGCATGATGCCGGGGCGGTCATTGTCGGGGAACACCAGCGGCCGCTCGATAGCGCCCGCGGCGATCACCACCTGCTTGGCGCGCACCTGCCACAGCCGGCCGCGTGGTTTGGAATCATCCAACTCACCGTCATGGTCAGTCAGGGACTCCGCCAGCCCGATCATGTTATGCGGGAAGTAACCAAAGGCGATGGTGCGCGGCAGGATCTTCACTTGCGGGTAGGCCGCAAGCTGGGCCAGCGCGGTCTTCAGCCATTCAGCTGCCGTCAGACCATCGATCATCGCCTCGGGCTCAGCCAGGAGCGACCCGCCAGGCTCAGATTGTTCATCACACAGGATCACCCGCGCGCCGGTTTTCGCGGCGCTCAGCGCCGCCGCCAAGCCGGCAGGCCCGGCGCCGACCACGAGTACATCGCAATGCCCAAAACGCTGGGCATAACGGGCGGCATCGGCGGTCTTCGGCGAACGGCCGAGACCGGCCATTTCCCGGATGCGCGGCTCGAAGACCTTCGTCCACGCCTTCCGCGGCCACATGAAGGTCTTGTAGTAGAACCCGGCCGGGAAGAAGCGCCAGAACACATCGTTCATGGCACCGTAATCGCGCTCCAGCGAGGGCGAGCGATTCTGGCTCTCCGAGATCAGGCCATCATACAACTCCACCTGGGTGGCGCGCAGATTGGGCGTGAAATGGGCATCGTCCCGCCCGACGCCGACGAGCGCATTGGGTTCCTCGCCGCCGGCGGTGAGAATGCCGCGCGGGCGATGATATTTGAACGAGCGGCCGACAAGATGCACGCCATTGGCCAGCAGGGCCGAGGCCAGCGTGTCACCCGAGTGGCCGGTGTAACGCTTGCCATCGAAGCTGAAGGTGAGCGTGCGGGAGCGGTCGATCCGCCCCCCAGCGGCAAGCCGATAGGGCTGGGTCATGGGAGCGTCTCCCCGATGCGATAACTCGCTTCGATCTGGTCGGTATAGGTGTTGCGTTTCACGTTGAAGAACCGGCCGCAACCATAGGCATGCCGCCAGCGCTCGGCATGGTCGCCGCGCGGGTTCTTGCGGAAGTAGAGGAATTCGGTCCAGGCGGCGTCATCGACGGTACGCGGGTCGGCGGCGCGCACCACATGCGCCTCGCCGCCATAGGCGAATTCGATTTCAGGGCGGTTGCCGCAATAGGGACAGGGAATCAGGAGCATGGCGGGGGTCCTCAGTGCGCGACCGCGGCGGCGGCGGCTTCGTCGATCAGCCGGCCGGCGCCAAAGCGCTCGAGGTTGAATGGGGCGTTGATCGGGTGCGGCTCGTCCTTGGCGATGGTGTAGGCGAGCAGATCCGCCGAGCCTGGGGTGGCTTTGAAGCCGCCCGTGCCCCAGCCGCAATTCACGTACAAACCAGGCACCGGGGTCTTGCCCAAAATCGGCGAGCGGTCCGGCGTGACATCGACAATGCCGCCCCAGTTGCGCATCATCCGCATACGGCGGAAGATCGGGAACAGCTCGCAGATCGCCTCCAGCGTGTGCATCGGAATATGCAGCGCGCCGCGCTGGCTATAGGAGACATAGGAATCCGTGCCCGCGCCGATCACCAGCTCACCCTTGTCGGACTGGCTGATATAGGCGTGGATGGTGTTGGACATCACCACGCAGGGGAAGATCGGCTTCACCGGCTCCGACACCAGCGCCTGCAGCGGATAGCTCTCCAGCGGCATGCGCAGTCCGGCCATCTCCATCACCAGCGAGGTGCTGCCCGCGGCGCTGACGCCGATCTTGCCCGCGCCGATGCGCCCGCGCGTGGTTTGCACACCCGTAACGCGGCCGGTGGCGTCGCGCTCAATGCCGATGACCTCGCAATTCTGGACGATGTCGACCCCCAGCGCGTCGGCGCCGCGGGCGTAACCCCAGGCCACGGCATCGTGGCGGGCCGTGCCCGCCCGGCGCTGCAGCGCCGCGCCGGTGACGGCATGGCGCATGCCTGGCGCGATGTTCAACGGCGGGCAGAAGGCCTTCGCCTGTTCCGGCGTCAGCCACTCATTGTCAACGCCGTTCAGGCGGTTGGCATAAACGTGGCGCTTGAAGCTCTGCTCGTCGTGTACGTTATGCGCCACCATCAGCACGCCGCGCTGCGAGAACATGACGTTGTAGTTGAGGTCCTGCGACAGGCCCTCCCACATCTGCAGCGCGTGATCGTAGAGCGCGGCGCTCTCGTCGAACAGATAGTTCGAGCGGATGATGGTAGTGTTGCGGCCGGTATTGCCGCCGCCGATCCAGCCCTTCTCCAGCACCGCGACATTGCGGATGCCATGCTTCTTGGCCAGGTAATAGGCGGCGCCGAGGCCGTGACCACCACCACCGATGATGATCACGTCGTAAGACGATTTGGGTTCGGGATCGCGCCATTGAGGCTTCCAGCCTTTGTGGCCGTTCAGCGACTGCTTGATCAGCGCGAGAGCGGAGTAGCGTTGCATGAGATGGTGACGCCTTAAGCTTCGGGTTGGTTTGTGTTGGTTTTGGAAATCCCGCTGCCGCGGGGATCTCTCAGCTGAGCGACGGGTAAAGCGGGAAGGCTTCACACAGCGTGTTGACCTTCTGCCGCACCGCCGCGGTTACGGCCTCCTCGGCAGGCTTGCCGAGGACGTCGAGCATTTCCACGATCAGGTCCGCCACCTGCACGAACTCGGCGGTGCCGAAGCCGCGCGTGGTGCAGGCGGGCGTGCCCAGGCGGATGCCGGAGGTGATCATTGGCTTCTCCGGATCGAACGGGATGCCGTTCTTGTTGCAGGTGATGCCAGCGCGGTCGAGCGCCTGTTCAACCGCCTTGCCGGTCAACCCCTTGGGCCGCAAATCCACCAGCACGAGATGCGTGTCGGTGCCGCCGGAGACGATGCCGCAGCCATTGCCGGCCAGACGCTCGGCCAGCACGGCGGCGTTGGCGACCACCGCCTGCGCGTAGGTCTTGAATTTGGGGCTCAGCGCCTCGCCAAAGGCCACCGCCTTGGCCGCGATCACGTGCTCCAACGGGCCGCCCTGCAGGCCAGGGAACACCGCCGAGTTGAACTTCTTGGCCAGCGCCTCGTCGTTGGTGAGGATGAGGCCGCCACGGGGGCCGCGCAATGTTTTATGCGTGGTGCTGGTGGCCACATGCGCGTGCGGGAACGGGCTGGGATGCACACCCGCCGCCACCAGGCCGGCGATATGGGCGATATCGACCATCAGATACGCGCCAACCTCATCGGCAATCGCTCGGAAGCGGGCGAAATCGATGACGCGGGGAATGGCCGAGCCACCGGCAATGATCAGCTTCGGGCGGTGCTCACGCGCCAGCGCCGCCACCTGGTCGTAGTCGATGGTCTGCGTCTCGGCGCTGACCCCGTACTGCACGGCATGCAGCCATTTGCCGGAAAGCGTCGGGGCGGCGCCATGCGTCAAATGCCCGCCATGGGCCAGGCTCATACCCATGATGGTGTCGCCCGGTTGCAGCAGCGCGAACAGCACCGCGCCATTGGCCTGCGCCCCGGAATGCGGCTGCACGTTGGCGAATTCACAGCCAAACAGTTGCTTGGCGCGGTCGATCGCGAGCTGCTCGATGACATCGACATACTCGCAGCCACCATAATAGCGCTTGCCCGGATAACCCTCGGCGTATTTGTTCGTCAGAA
>DAIDJU010000091.1 GCA_027451225.1 Acidocella sp.
GCACGCCATCACGCCCGAACAGGCCGCCGCCGAGCCGCTGCACCAGCTTTTCCATAACCGGCTGGTCGATGACGGGCGCTTCCCCGGCGGGCGCTATAAGCGCTTCTATCTGGGCCAGAGCGTGGACCTCCCCGGCCTGACGATGCCCTGGGAAGACTTCGCGGCACTGCCCTTCGTCATCAATGGCGCGCGCTACCGTGACACGCTGGAGCAGTTGTTCGCCCGCGCGGTGGAGCGGCTGAACCCCGCGCGCCTGGCCGATGCGGGCGGGATGACCGCGCATGGCGATGCGCATAACGCCAATGTGTGGGACACGCCGGACGGGCTGATGTTCTTCGACCCCGCCTTTGCGGGCGAGCATGTGCCCGCGCTGCTGGCCGAGGTGAAAGCCACCTTCCACAACATGCTGGCGCATCCCTTCTGGCTGTACGATCCAGCGGAAACGGCCGCCCGCTACACCGCCCGCGCCTGGGTGGCGGAGGGCGCGCTGCATATCGAGACCGATTGGGCTCCCACATCCCTGCGCCGCGATCTTTTGCGGGTAAAGGCGGAGCGTTTCTGGCACCCCTTCCTGAACACGCTGCACGTACGCGGCATGTTGCCGGAGGACTGGCGCGAGGTGCTGCGCCTCGCGCTGTTCCTCTGCCCGACGCTGGTGATGAACCTGCGCGCCGGAGCTGGGCGGCATAATCCGGTCTCGTCGGCCATCGGCTTCGCGGTGGCGATGATGGCGGGCTCCGCGCCCGTGGACGCGCCTGCCGCCATCGACCTCACCGCCCCGTTCCTGGCCTCGCTTTAGCCGGGCTTGGGCGACCAGTTGGCCGGGCGGTAGCGGCTGCCCAGCGCGTAGCGGCTGCCGGGATGCGTCAGCACCGAGCGCGTGGCCGGGCCGCTCTCGGCCCAGGTGCGGCGCAGCAGGCGCAGGCAAGGCTCGTGCGGCCCCACATTCAGCCGCGCCTGCACATGCGCATCGGGCGTGATGGCGTGGATGATATGCTCCACCTCCACCGGCGGGGAGATGGATTGCAGGTAGCGGTTGGTGGTGATGGCGGCGAAATCCTGCTTGAGATAGCCCGGCGCGAATTCCGGCGAGACGAAGCGTTCCTCCAGCTGCACGGCGGCGTCGTTCTCGTAATGCACGATCTCGGAATAAAAAATCCGTCCGCGTGGGGAGAGGCCGAATTCGGCGGTCAGGGCGGCATCGGCGCGCAGCGATTCCAGGCGCAGCACCTCGGCCCGGTGGGTATGTCCGCGCGACTGGATGTCCTCGGCGATGTCGTACACCTCCAGCAGCGTGGCGCGTGGGGCGCGGGGCTGCACGAAGGTGCCCACACCCTGCACGCGCAGCAGCAGCCCGTCGGCCGACATTTCGCGCAGGGCGCGGTGCACCGTCATGCGCGAGGCGTTGAGCGTTTCCATCAGCTCGAACTCTGAAGGAATCTTGCCGCCCTCGGCCCAGCGCCCGGCGGCGATGCCTTCCAGCAGATAGGTCTTTACCTGCTCGTAGAGTTTTGGTTGTTTCGTGGTCATCTCAGATCAGTCTGTTCACCATCGTGTCAAACCGCAGCCGGGCGGTTTGCGCAAGGGCGTGGCGGCCATCTTTCACCACTTGCCGCCCCCGCACCCACACGCCGCGCACCGCAGGCTGGCGGGCGCAGAATACGGCCTGTGACAAAGCAGTTTCCGGAAACTCGCCCGCCAGGGTGACGAAACTGGCGGGCGCACCTGGGCGCAAACCGCCGTGCAGCCCCAAAGCCTGGGCGCCGCCCTCCACCGCGGCCTGATACAAGGCGGTGGCGGTGCAGGGCGTTTCCGGCGAGGCCATCACGTTGCGGGCGCGCTGGGCGAGGCGCTGGGAATATTCAAGCATCTGTAATTCGCGCCCGGCATCGATCAGCACGTTGGAATCCGAGCCCACGCCCCATGCGCCCGGAAAATCCCGGATGGGGAAGATACCGTCGCCCAGATTGGCCTCGGTGATCGGGCATAACCCGGCAACCACGTTTGCCGCCGCCATCGCCGCACCTTCCTCCGGCATGATGTGCGTGGCGTGCACAAAGCACCAATTCCTCCCCACCGGCGCGTTGGCCAGCAGATGCTCCACAGGCCGCTGGCCGGAGAAGTCGATGCAGGCCTCGACCTCGGCAATCTGCTCGGCGATGTGGATATGCACCGGCCGCTCGCTCGCCAGTTCCGCCAGCGCGTTCACCTCCGCCAGCGTGGCGGCGCGCAGCGAATGCGGGGCCACGCCGGAGGGGGCGAGGGCGGCGCAGCGTTCGTAAAGTTTACTGTAGATATCGAGAGAGGAGACGAAGCGCCGCTGTTCGGGGGCAGGGGGAGCGCCGCCGAAGCCGGCATGGGCATAGAACACAGGCAGCAGCAGCAGCTCGATCCCCGCCGCCTCAGCCGCCGCCGCGATGCGCGCCGCCATCTCGCCGATATCGCCGTAAGGCGTGCCGTCGGGCGCGTGGTGCAGATAGTGGAACTCGGCAACGGCGGTGAACCCGCCTTCGAGCATCTCGACGAACGCAAGCGTCGCCGCCGCTTCCACATCCTCGGGGGACATCGAGAGCGCGAGCTTGTACATCAGATTTCGCCACGTCCAGAAACTATCCCGCCCCGCGCCACGGCGCTCCACATGCCCGGCCATGGCGCGCTGGAAGGCGTGGCTGTGCAGATTGGGCATGCCCGGCAGCGCGATCTCCTTGCCGCCCGCCACATCCGTTTCCACGCTGGCGATCACGCCGTTCTCGACGATCAGCCGCACATTCTCGCCCCAGCCGGTGGGTAGCAAGGCGTGGCGGAACAAATATGCATCTGGCACTGGACAGCTCCTGTCGATCTCCGATATTGTATATACAACTGCGACACCCCATCCGCCAAGGCCGAACTTGCGATGCGCGTTTTTACCCATGCCCGTCTTGCCACCATGAACCCCGAGCTGCCCGGATTGGGTGTGATCGAGCACGGCATGGTGGCCGAGGAGAATGGCCGGATCGTCTATGCTGGCCCGATGCGCGAGATGGCGGCGGATGAAATCGTTGATTGCGAAAACCGCTGGATCACCCCGGGGCTGATCGATTGCCATACGCATCTGGTCTATGCGGGTGAGCGCGCGGCGGAGTTCGAGGCGCGGCTGGAAGGGGCGAGCTACGAGGAGATCGCCCGCAAGGGCGGCGGCATTCTCGGCACCATGCGCGCCACCCGCGCTGCTTCCCGCGCCGAGCTGGACGCGCTGGCCCGCAAGCGTCTTGCGCCGCTATTGGCCGAAGGCGTCACGACAGTCGAGGTCAAATCCGGCTACGGACTTGCGCCGGAGGCCGAGTATAAATGCCTCGAAGTCGCCCGTGGCCTTGGCGATGTTGCCGATATTTCCAAAACCTTTCTGGGCGCGCACAGCGTCCCGCCGGATTGCCCGCGAACAGAGTATCTGCGCCTGCTCTGCGAGGAGATGATCCCGCATGTGGCGAAACATCGTCTGGCCGACGCGGTGGATGCGTTTTGCGAGACCATCGCCTTCTCGCCCGAGGAAACCGAAGCCGTGTTCACCGCCGCCGCCAAGGCCGGATTGCGGGTGAAGTTGCATGCCGATCAGCTTTCCAATCTTCATGGCGCGGCCTTGGCTGCGCGCCACCGCGCACTCTCGGCGGATCATCTGGAATGCACCGACGAAGAAGGCGTGCGCGCCATGGCCGCTGCCGGCACGGTGGCGGTGCTGCTGCCCGGTGCGTTCTTCATGCTGCGCGAGACGCGCCTGCCGCCCATCGCGGCGCTGCGCCAACATGGCGTGCCCATGGCCGTCTCCACCGATCTCAATCCCGGCACCTCGCCGATGTTCTCGCTGCTGCTGGCGATGAACATGGCCGCCACGCAATTCCGCCTCACCGTCACCGAGTGCCTGCTCGGCGTCACACGCCACGCCGCCGCCGCCTTGGGGCGCGAGGATGTTGGCGTGTTGCGGGCGGGCGCAAAATGCCATCTGGCGATCTGGGATATCGAGCAACCCGCCGAGCTGGTCTATCGGCTTGGCTTTAATCCACTTTATAAACGAATCTGGAGTGCCTCATGAAATTCACCCCCGGCGATATCGGCCTGGCGCAATGGCGTGCGATCTATCGCGGTGCGGCGCTGACGCTGGATGATGCTGCGTTGCCCGCCATCGCGGCGGGTGCGGCGGCGGTGCAGGAGATCCTCGCCCGCAACGAGCCCGCTTATGGCATCAATACCGGCTTCGGCAAGCTGGCCATGGTGCGCATTGCCGAGGGCGATCTCGCCACGCTGCAACGCAACCTCGTGCTCTCGCACGCGGCGGGTGTTGGCCCGGCCATGCCGGTTTCCATCGCGCGGCTGATGATGGCGCTGAAGCTCGGCTCGCTGGGGCAGGGCGCATCCGGCGTGCGGGTGGAAACGGTGCGCATGCTCGCAGCACTTTTGGAAAAGAACTTGATCCCCGTGGTCCCGGCGCAAGGCTCGGTGGGTGCCTCGGGCGATCTCGCGCCGCTGGCGCATATGACCGCCGCAATGCTGGGCGTTGGCGAATTCTTCGTAAACGGCCAGCGCGTGCCTGCAACCCAGGCGTTGGCCGAGGCCGGTCTCGCCCCGCTGGTGCTTGGCCCCAAGGAGGGGCTGGCCCTGCTCAACGGCACGCAATTCTCCACCGCCAACGCGCTCGCCGGGTTGTTCGAGGCCGAGCGCCTGTTCCGCGCGGGGCTCATCACCGGCGCGCTCTCCACTGATGCCGCCAGGGGCACCGATGCGCCGTTCGATCCGCGCATCCACGCCGTGCGCCGCCACAAGGGGCAGGCGGAAGTGGCCGAGGCGCTGCGCAACCTCATGGCGGGCAGCGCCATCCGCGCCTCGCACCGGGCGGACGACCCGCGCGTGCAGGACCCATATTGCCTGCGCTGCCAGCCGCAGGTGATGGGCGCAGTGCTGGACGTGCTGCGCCAAGCTGCCGCCACGCTGGAAACCGAAGCCAATGGCGTCACCGACAACCCGCTGATCTTCACCAACCCCACCGAGGCGCTCTCGGGCGGTAATTTCCACGCCGAGCCGGTTGCTTTCGCGGCGGACATGATCGTCATGGCGGTGTGCGAGATCGGCTCGCTGGCGGAACGCCGCCTCGCCATGCTGGTGGACCCCGTGCTCTCCGGCTTGCCCGCCTTCCTCACGCCCAAGCCTGGCCTGAATTCCGGTTTCATGATTCCGCAGGTCACGGCAGCAGCTTTGGTCTCCGAGAACAAGACCCGCGCTTTCCCGGCCTCGGTCGATTCCATCCCCACCTCGGCCAATCAGGAAGATCACGTCTCCATGGCCGCGCATGGTGCGCGCCGTCTTGCGGAGATGAACGACAATCTGCGCGCGGTGCTGGCCATTGAGTGGCTGGCCGCGGCGCAAGGGTGCGATTTCTGGCCCATGTCCTCCTCCACCTCGCTGGAAGCCGCCCGCGCGACGCTGCGCGCCAAGGTGCCACATCTCGACGATGACCGTTATTTCGCGCCGGATATCGACGCCGCGATCGCCCTGCTGGCCGGGGGCGCGCTGGATGACGCCGCCCTGCCGGGGCTGGCATGAGTCTATTCACCCTGCGCCGGGGCGCGGCACCGCTGATCCTCTCGATGCCCCATGCGGGCACCGAAATCCCACAGGAATTTGCAGGCGTTTTCGTATCGGACTGGCTGGCGCGCAAGGATGCCGACTGGCATATCCCCAAGCTCTACGCCTTTGCCGAGGCGCTGGACGCCACCATCATCGCCGCTACCATCTCCCGCGCAGTCATCGATCTCAACCGCGATCCTTCCGGCGCATCGCTTTATCCCGGGCAGGCCACCACAGGGCTTTGCCCCACGGAGAGTTTCGACGGCGAGCCGCTCTACGCCGCCGCCACGCCCGATGATACGGAAACCGCAAGGCGGCGTGAGCATTATTTCCGCCCCTACCATGCGGCGCTGGAAGGCGAGATCGCCCGCCTGCGTGCAAAGCACGGCAACATCGTGCTCTATGACTGCCATTCCATCCGCAGCCATATCCCGCGTTTGTTCCCCGATGACCTGCCGCAATTCAATATCGGCACCAATGGCGGGGCCTCCTGCGCGCCCAACTATCAAGCGTGCGTGGAGGAGATTTGCGCCCGCTCCGGTTTCTCCTGGGTGCTGAACGGGCGCTTCAAGGGCGGCTGGATCACCCGCCATTACGGCCAGCCCCAAAACGGCGTGCATGCCATTCAGATGGAGCTCGCCATGCGCGGCTACATGGATGAGCCCGTCACCCCCACGCCGGAAAACTGGCCCACCGCTTTCAATTCTTCCGCTCCCATCCTGCCTGTTCTGAAAGATATCCTGAAAGGACTTTGCCCATGACGCGTCTCGATAATGCCCGTGTCATCCGCGCCCCGCACGGCACGGAACTCTCCGCCAAATCCTGGCTCACCGAGGCGCCGTTGCGGATGCTGATGAACAATCTCGACCCGATGGTGGCCGAGCGCCCGGAGGAGCTGGTGGTGTATGGCGGCATCGGCCGCGCGGCGCGCGATTGGGAGAGCTATGACCGCATCGTCTCCACGCTCAAGCGGCTGGAGGCGGATGAGACGCTCCTCGTGCAATCCGGCAAACCGGTCGGCGTGTTCCGCACCCACCCCGATGCCCCGCGCGTGCTCATCGCCAACTCTAACCTCGTGCCGAATTGGGCGAACTGGGCGCATTTCAACGAGTTGGATCGCAAGGGCCTGATGATGTACGGCCAGATGACCGCTGGTTCCTGGATCTATATCGGCACCCAGGGCATCGTGCAGGGCACTTACGAAACCTTCGTCGAGGCCGGGCGTCGCCATTACGGTGGCGATCTTTCGGGCAAATGGGTGCTCACCGCCGGGCTTGGCGGCATGGGCGGCGCGCAGCCTCTGGCGGCGACGATGGCGGGGGCTTCGTGTTTGGCCATCGAGTGTCAGGCCAGCCGTATCGAGATGCGCCTGAAGACCCGCTACGTGGACCAGCGCGCCGATACGCTGGACGAGGCGCTGGCGATCATCGAGCGCGCCTGTGCCGAGAAGAAGCCGGTTTCCGTCGGCCTGTTGGGCAATGCGGCGGAAATTCTGCCCGAGCTGCTCCGGCGCGGCATCAAGCCGGATCTGCTCACCGACCAGACCTCGGCCCATGACCCGGTGAACGGCTATCTGCCTGCGGGCTGGAGCGTGGCCGAGTGGGAAGCCAAGCGCGAGAGCGACCCGGCCGCCGTGGAGAAGGCCGCCCGCGCCTCGATGGCCGTGCATGTGAAGGCCATGCTGGGCTTCCACGCGCTCGGCGTGCCGACTTTCGATTACGGCAACAATATCCGCCAGCGTGCCCTCGAGGAAGGTGTGACCGACGCCTTCGCCTTCCCCGGCTTCGTGCCCGCTTATATTCGTCCGCTGTTCTGCGAAGGCATCGGCCCGTTCCGCTGGGCGGCCCTCTCGGGCGACCCGGAGGATATCTACAAGACCGACGCCAAGGTGAAGGAGCTGCTGCCCGACAACAAGCACCTGCATAACTGGCTGGACATGGCCAAGGAGCGCATCGCCTTCCAGGGCCTGCCCGCGCGCATCTGCTGGGTCGGGCTGGGCGACCGCCACCGCCTGGGCCTCGCCTTCAACAAGATGGTAGCCTCGGGCGAGTTGTCCGCCCCCATCGTCATCGGGCGCGACCATCTCGACTCCGGCTCCGTCGCCTCCCCCAACCGCGAGACCGAGGCCATGCGCGACGGGTCCGACGCCGTCTCCGACTGGCCGCTGCTGAACGCGCTGCTCAACTGTGCCTCGGGCGCCACCTGGGTCTCGCTGCACCATGGCGGCGGCGTGGGGATGGGCTTCTCGCAGCATGCGGGCATGGTCATCTGCGCCGACGGCACGCCAGAGGCCGCCAAGCGGCTGGAGCGGGTGCTGTGGAACGACCCCGCCACCGGCGTGATGCGCCATGCCGATGCGGGCTACGACATCGCCCTGAACTGCGCGCGCGAAAAGGGGCTGGACCTGCCGGGGATTCTCGGCTGATGCCGCTGCGCCGTCTCACCCGCGCCGCGTTCAAATCCATGCCCTGGAAGAATGGCGGCGGGGAGACGGCGGAGATCGCCGTGTTTCCGCACGGGGCGGGGCTGGAGGATTTCGGCTGGCGGCTGAGCATGGCGCGCGTGGCGGCGGATGGCCCGTTCTCCAGCTTCCCCGGCATCGAGCGCACGCTGACGGTGCTGGACGGGGAGGGCTTGCGCCTCACGGTCGATGGCGTGGCGCATTGCCTCAGTCCGGAGAGCGCGCCCTTGCGGTTTCCGGGCGATGCCCCCGCCAGCGCGGTTTTGTTGGGCGGGGTGATGACGGATTTGAACGTGATGACGAGGCGCGGGGCTTTTTGCCACGAGGTGCGGCGCGTGGAACTGGCGGCGGGGGAGCAGGTCTCCGTCGCTGGTGAGTTTGGATTTATCTTGTGCCTGTCTGGTGGTTTTGAAGCTCTGGGTGATGATGTGGTCGTTGCTCTGGCGGCGGATGACTGTCTGATTGCCGAGAATGAAGCCGTGACATTGTTGGCCCGCGAAGCTGCGCGGGCGATCCTTGTGTCGATTTGGTAGCATTTTGGTTTGGATTTCGGGATTCGCCCCAATCCCGGTATGGTCAGGCTCGGAACGTGATCCCAGGAGCATACATTTTCCCGCCAGGGCTGAGCGGCGGCTCAACACCCTACTTGATCAACAGCACCAAACGCGCTATAACCCAGAATACGATCTTGGTTTTGAGTTTTGTTTTTCGCGCCAAACGCGCCCCTGACGAATTTCCTATACAATATCGATCATCCCACACTTCGGCATTTCTTATGCCGAAGCCCTTAACTTTGTGACCGATTGGAAGGAAATCGTCATGACAACTGGTACAGTTAAATTCTTCAATGAGACGAAGGGCTATGGTTTCATCAGCCCCGGAACCGGCGGCGGTGACGTGTTCGTCCATATCTCCGCAGTAGAGCGCGCTGGCCTGACAATCCTTAAAGAAGGCCAGCAGGTGACATTCGACATCGTGCAGGATCGCCGCAACGGCAAGACTGCCGCGGACAATCTCAAGGCTGAATAAGATAGTTCACGCATATGACTGTAAGGCGGCCCATGCCGCCTTACAGCTTGGCCTACCCTTCCCCTTTGGCTTGATCAATGATCGCCAATTTTAACTGCTTGCATGTTCCGTCTAACATCGCGTCGAGCATGGCGGTTTATCAACTAAACGCCGCATTAAGCGGCCAAGGACAAATAATGAAAACTCAGATTTCAAATTCCATCAGTGTTTCCAGAGCGATTTTCGCTCTTCCTGTCGAGCAGGGCACCCTGGGTGCACGAGAAGATCGCAAGCGGGAACCAGCCTCGATGAGCCTGCCGGAAATTCGTAAGCTCATCGAAGAAATTATGGGATAATCCGCGCAAAATCAAAGAGCTTCGACATGGAGCCCATGACGCGCGTGCATACGGGTTTGGTGTATGCCGCGGTCATTTGCTTTGGCTCGAGCGGCCCGTTCGCCGACTGCGGCGGCTGGGCCCAGCCGTCATCGGCAAATGCCCCTCGGGGCCAAGCCCCTAAATCCCCCACTTGACTCGCCCCGTCATTCTCCGTACCAACGCGCTCCATTATTGCGAATAATTCGCATTTGCATAAAGGAGCGCATAGCGATGAAATCCCGTTTCCTGCTCGCCGCCGCGGCTGGCGTGGTGGCTCTGGCCTCTGGTCCCGCCTTCGCGCAATCCGCGCCGCTCACGCTTTACAGCGCCCAGCACCCGCAAGTGGACGCCATGCTGGCCGCCGAGTTCACCAAGGAAACCGGGATCAAGGTGCAGATCCGCGAAGGGGAGGGGCCGGATATCGCCAACCAGATCCTCCAGGAAGGTGCCGACTCCCCAGCCGATGTGTTCTTCACCGAGAACTCGCCCGAGCTGAATCTGCTGGACGAGAAGGGCCTGCTCGCCCCGGTCGCCCCCGCCACGCTGGCCCTGGTCCCGGCCAAGTACAGCGCCGCCGACGGCAACTGGCTCGGCCTGCTGGCCCGCGAGAACGTGCTGGCCTACAACCCCGCCAAGCTGAAGGATGCCGAGCTCCCCGCCTCGCTGCTGGACTTCGCCAAGCCCGCCTGGAAGGGCAAGATCGGCATCGCCCCCAGCGACGGCGATTTCCTCCCCCTGGTCAGCGCCATGATCAAGCTCCACGGCACCGAGGCCACTTTGGCTTGGCTGAAGGGGCTGAAGGACAATGCCAAGATCTATGACGACGACGAGGGTGTTGCCGCCGCCGTGGCGCATGGCGATGTCGCCTCCGGCCTCATCAACAACTACTACTGGTACCGTCTGCGTACCGAGCTGGGGGCGAACAAGATCGACAGCAAGCTCTACCACTTCCGCAACGGCGATGTCGGCGGTCTGGTCAACATCTCCGGCGCGGCGGTGCTGAAATCTTCGAAGAACCAGGCGGAGGCGCAGAAATTTCTCGCCTTCCTCGCCGGCCCCAAGGCGCAGGAAATGCTGGGCAAGAGCGAGATCGACTTCGAATACCCGCTGCGCCCCGGCATCGCGCCCAACGCCCAGCTTACCCCGTTCAACGAGCTGCAACCCCCCGCCATCGCGCCCTCCAGCTTGGGCGACGATCAGGATGTCGGGCAGTTGCTGCAACAGGCCGGGCTGATCTGATCCGTGTCCGCCCTGGCCAATATAACGGCGCATGAGGACGCCCCCCGCCCAGCCCTGCTGCTGGCTGCCGGGGCGGTGTCTCTCCTCGTGCTGCTGCCGCTGGCGGTTACGGCGTTCAACGCCGCCAGCATTGGCTGGGACAGGGCCGTGATGCTCCTCTGGCGGCCGCTCGTGGGCGAGCTGCTGGTCAACACGCTGCTGCTGATCGCCTGCGTCACGACGCTTTGCGCCGTCATCGGCACGGCGGCGGCGTGGCTGATGGAGCGCATGGACCTGCCGGGGCGGCGCATCTGGGCGCCGCTGATGGTGGTGCCGCTCTCCATCCCCTCTTTCATCAGCAGCTATGCCTGGCTCTCCATGAGCCCGGCCTTCGCCACCTTTGGCGGGGCGCTGCTGGTCGTCACCATCGCGTATTACCCGCTGGTGTATCTGCCCGTGGCGGCGGCGCTGCGCGAGATGGACCCGGCGCTGGAAGAATCCGCGCGCACGCTGGGGCTTTCTCCCGCCGCCATCTTCTGGCGCGTGGTGCTGCCGCAGCTTCGCCCGGCGCTGCTGGGCGGCATGCTGCTGGTGGCCGCCAATACGCTGGTGGAATTCGGCGCCTTCGCGCTGTTGCGCTTCCGCACCTTCACCACCGCCATTTATGCGCTTTACCGCACCGGTTTTTCAGGCGCCGCGCCCGCGCTGCTGGCCATGGTGCTGGTGCTGCTCTGCATCCTCTGCCTCGCCGCCGAGCAGATTGTGCGCGGCAAGGCCCGCTATGGCCGCCTCGCACGCGGCGCGCGGCGCAGTGCCGCGCGTTATCCGCTGGGCCGCTGGCGGCATGTGGCGCTGCCGGTGCTTGTGCTGTTCACGTTGATTTCCACCGGCGTGCCGCTGGGCATGATCGGCTTCTGGCTCACCCGCGCCAACAGCGCCGCCAACACGGTGGCCGACGGCTCGTGGGGCGATCTGCTCTTGTCGCTCTGGAGCTCCGTGGGGCTGGGGCTGGAAGGTGCGGCGCTGACGCTGCTGCTTGCACTGCCCCTGGCGCTGCTGGCGGCGCGGCATCACGGCTGGGCGGTGGCGCTGGTCGAGCGCTGCGCCTATCTCGGCCAGAGCGTGCCGGGCATTGTCGTGGCGCTGGCGCTCATCTCGCTCACCGTGCATCACCTGCGCCCGCTTTATCAGAGCCGCCTGTCGCTGCTCTTCGCCTATGCCATCCTGTTTCTGCCGGTGGCGCTGGTGAGTGTGCGCGCCGCTCTCTCTCAGGCGCAGCTTCGGCTGGAGGAAGCCGGGCGCACGCTGGGGCTGAACGGCCTCGCGGTGCTGTGGCGCATCACCCTGCCGCTGGCCGCTGCCGGGCTAGGGGCCGCCGCCGCCCTGGTGTTCATCGGCGTGTCCACCGAACTCACCACCACGTTGCTCCTCGCCCCCATAGGCACCCATACCCTGGCCACGCAGATCTGGGCCGATACCTCGACCATCGCCTTCGCCGCCGCAGCGCCCTACGCCGCCGCCACGGCGCTGCTCTCCATGAGCGCCTCCTGGCTGCTGGCGCAGCGCTTCGGCGCCTCGCGGGTGGAAGGATAAGAACCATGGCCGAACTCAACATCTCCGGTCTCGACAAGACCTTCGCCGCCACGCCGGTCCTGCGCGGGATCAACTTCACCGTCTCGCCGGGTGAGCTGGTGGCCATTCTCGGCGCCTCGGGCAGTGGCAAGACGACGCTGCTGCGCCTGATCGCCGGGTTCCTGCGCCCCGATGCCGGAACTATCCGGCTGGATGGGCATCTGCTGGCCGGGAACGGCCAAAGCCTGCCGCCGGAGCGCCGGGGCATTGGCTATGTAGCGCAGGAGGGCGCGCTCTTCCCGCATCTTTCCGTGGCGGAGAACATCGTGTTCGGCCTGCCACGCGCCGCGCGCAAGGCCAAGGCCGGGGTGGCGGAGCTGCTGGAACTCGTCGGGCTGCCCGCGCATTACGCCGCCCGCGCGCCGCAGCAGCTTTCGGGCGGCGAGCAGCAGCGCGTGGCCTTGGCCCGCGCCCTGGCCCCCAAGCCGCGTCTGCTGCTGCTGGACGAGCCTTTCTCCGCCCTGGATGCCGGTTTGCGCGCCGAAACCCGCGCCGCCGTGGCCAGCGCCCTGCGTGCCGCCAACGCCACCGCGATGCTGGTGACGCACGACCAGCCCGAGGCCCTGGCCATGGGCAGCCGCGTGGGGGTGATGCAGCGCGGCGTGCTGGCGCAGTTCAGCGCCCCGGCAGAGCTGTACCGCCGCCCGGCCACGCCGGAGTTGGCGGCCTTTGTGGGCGAGGCGGTGTTCCTCCCCGGCGAGGTTCTGGGCAATGCGGCGCATACGGCGCTGGGCGTTCTGCCCTTGGCCGCGCCGGTGGCCGCCGGGCCAACGCGGGTGATGCTCCGGCCCGAGCAGATCCGCCTCTGCGCCGCCCCCGTGCCGGATGCGGCGCAGGCCCGCGTGGCGGGCATTACCTATTACGGTTCGGATGCCATTGTGGCCCTGCAACTGGCGGGTGGCGGCGCTGAGATCTCCGCCCGCATCTTCGGCCACGCCGCGCCGGAGCGGGGCGGCATGGTCTGGGCCACGGTCGAAGGCCCGGTGATGGCGTATCCGCCAGGCTGAGTCCCTCTTTTGACTCAGTCAATGCGAATGAGTTGCATTAACATTTTTAACCGCATAGGAAAGGCTGCAATATGACGAAGCAGACGACATTCAAGGCCCTGGCGGCGCT
>DAIDJU010000092.1 GCA_027451225.1 Acidocella sp.
TGGAGCGCCTGGGCGCCGCTGCGCGAGGCACGCGGTATCGAATGCGGCCTCATGTTGCCGATCATGCTCTATTGCGCCGATCAGATCGGCGCCCCCATGGATCCAGCGACAAACGGCGTCGACACAAAAGCGTACCTCAAAACCGCCTACCACGACATCCCACTCGTCATCCCCGCAATCAGAGAATTCTGGATGCCGCAGCGTGTCGCAGAGGCGTCACGGTAAATAATAGCCCTTCCCGTGGGGTACCCACCCCGGTTACAATGTGTGCAGCTTGTCTTGAACAACATGGGCGCGATCCAATCCTTGCCCCGTTGCGCCATGATGAGATTGGTCCGTTTATGGTTGTTGCCGGTGATTTTACCAACGACCTTGTTGCCCCGACTTGCCCAACCATGCGGCCGATGAACATTGGCCTGGAAACCCCTCTCATCAAAATAAACGTAACCGGTGTGAGCCCCCCACCTCGCGGCACGGTTTGATTTACTGGACAGTGTAGCCCTGAATTTGTGTGGGGTGATATTGTGGATAGTGACGGTCCTAATGCCAGACATCAGCACAGTGATGAGGACATTGAGTACCATCGTGTCGAACTGATCACCGGGCGGGGTCGGCGCCGGGATTGGACGCGGGAGGAGAAGGCTGAGATTCTTGCCGCGAGCGCTGTGCCTGGTGCTGTGATTGCGGAGGTTGCGCGCCGTTATGGGGTGAGCCGTGGGTTGCTTTGGACATGGCGTCGCCAAGCGATGAATGATTTGGCGGCGGCAACGGCGGCTGATTTTGTGCCGTTGCGTATTGTCGATGACGTGGCTGCCAGCGCCGCGGCTGCACCGGCGGTACCACCCGCTGCCCGGGATCAGGCTGCGGGGTCGATTGAGATCGAGGTCGGGCGCACCAGGATCCGCGTGGCAGGCGCGGTTGACCCGGCTGTGTTGCGGCAGGTGCTTGGACTGATTGGCCCTGCGCGATGATCCTGGGTGTTCCGGCCCGGCCGGGGTTAAGGGTGATGGTGGCGTCCAGGCCGGTGGATTTTCGCAAAGGCATGGACGGGCTCGTGGCGCTGGTGGCGCAGGCTTTGGCGGCCGATCCTTTCGCGGGCGATGTTTTCATCTTCCGGGCCAAGCGCGCGGACCGGCTCAAGCTGCTGCTTTGGGATGGCACGGGACTTTGCCTGGTCACCAAGCGGTTGGAGGCAGGCGGATTTACCTGGCCGCCGGTGCAGGACGGGGCCGTCAGCTTGAGCCCCGCGCAGATGCGCCTGCTGCTTGCCGGCATGGATTGGACGCAGATTGCGGCGCGTACGCCGGCGCCGGCGAGGCCCTCGACACAGTCGGAGAATTTGCGGAAATTCCCGTAATTTTCTGGCGGCACGGCGAGCTTGTTTGGTAGCTTGCCTGCATGCCGGATGACCAACATTCCCCGCATGATCCGGCGCATTTACTGGCATTGAATGCGGCGCTTCGCGCGGAGAACGAGACCCTCCGGGCCGTTGTGGCGGCGCTGAAGCGGGCCTTGTTTGGCGCGCGATCCGAGAAACAGGTCGAGCCCGTGGCCCAGCTGCCGCTCGCTCTGGATGATCTTTCTGGCACGCCGGTGGCGCCTGCCAAACTGCCGGCTCCAGCAAACGCCAACCGGCCGCCGCGGGCCAAGGCGGCGCGCAATATCGGCGGCCTGCCGGCGCATCTGCCGCGGGTGGACATCACGATCGATCCGGAGAGCCAGGTTTGCCCCTGCTGCCAGGGCAAGCTGCACGTGATCGGCGAGGATGTCAGCGAGATGCTCGACGTGGTGCCAGCAGTGTTGCGCGTCAAACGCATTCACCGGCCGCGCTATGGCTGCCGCTCTTGCGAGGGCGCCATTGTGCAGGCGAAGGCGCTGCCGCGGCCGGTCGATGGCGGGCTGCCGACTCCGGCGCTGCTCGTGCATGTGGCGGTGATGAAATTCGCCTGGCACATGCCGCTGAACCGGCAGGCGCAGATGCTGGCCGGCCAGGGGATCATGCTCGACCGCTCGACTTTGGTGCATTGGGTCGCCCGGCTGGCCTGGTGGTGCAAGCCATTACATGAATTGCTGAGCGCCATCGTTTTGAGCGCGCCAAAACTATTCTGCGATGACACGCCCTTGCCGGTTCAGGATCGCACCCGCAAACGAATGCGCATCGCAAGGATCTGGGCCTATGCGATCGATGATCGTCCCTGGGGCGGAGCATCGCCGCCGGCGGTGGTGTATCTATACGCCGAGGATCGCAAGGGTCAGCATGTCGAGGACCATCTCGCGGGCAAAAATTGTGTGCTGCAGGTTGACGGCTATGCCGGATACAACCGGCTGACCAAACGTGGCCGCGCCGGCGGCCCTGTGACGCTGGCCTTTTGCCTGGCACATGCGCGGCGGAAGTTCTTTGAGGTGCATAAGGCAACGGATTGTCCGGTCGCGGCCGAAGCGTTGCTGCGTATTGCTGAAATCTACCGCATCGAGACACGTATCCGCGGCACCAGCCCCGAGGCGCGTTTTGCCGTGCGCCAAGCGCAAACCCTGCCTCTGCTGGAGGCGTTCAAGCCCTGGCTGCTTGACAGGCTGGCGGAAACTTCGGCCAAATCCACGCTGGCCAAGGCGATCCGCTATACGCTTGGTCATTGGGCTGGCCTGTGCGTGTTCCTGAACGATGGCAGGGTGGAAGTGGACAACAATATTGTCGAGCGCAGCATCAGGCCCATTGCCTTGGGCAGAAAAAATTCACTCTTCGCCGGCAGTGCCGGCGGCGGTGAGAGCTGGGCGATATTGGCCTCTCTCATCAACACGGCAAAATTGCACGATCTCGA
>DAIDJU010000093.1 GCA_027451225.1 Acidocella sp.
GAAACGAGGTGGAATCACCCAGTATATCCTGCTTCTTTTGCAGATATTCCTCCCGATTGATTTCACCGCGCGCATAACGTTCATCCAACGCGTGCAGGCCGCTGGACATGCGGCCCGGCTGCGGCGGATGAGGCTGATAAGCGCCACGATGCGCGCATCCATTCCAGGACACAGCCCTGAAGAAAAACACCAGCAGCGCTACAAAGATCAACATGCCCAGAAGCATCATCATCCAACCTCCATTATTCCAGCCGCCATAGCCCATCATTCCTGGCCCGCCCCAACCGCCCATCATCCAGGGCCCAGGCCCGTACCCGCCCCATGCCGGCCCCGGGCTGCCGGCACCGCCATTCACCGCCGCCGTACCGGCTGCGGATTGTGCCCATAATGGCAGCGCGCCAAACACAGCCGGCAGCGCCGCAACACTGATCGTACGCATGATCCTGCTCATGATATTTGTCCCTTCCTGGTCCAAAATTCCGTTCACTTGGTTACACCTAAGGAAGCCGCCGCGCCTTGATCCTGCGCAAGGCGCGGCGGCTTCTGTTACACGTAGCGCAGCTCTGTCATCATCCCCGCGGCCATGTGGTAAAGATTATGGCAGTGAAACAGCCAGCGCCCCGGATTATCGGCGTCGAAGGCGATGCGCACGCTGCCCATGGGCGGCACCAGCACGGTATCGCGCATTGCCCCTGGCAAGGCGGTTCCATTGACCGCCACCACCTGGAAATGATGCCCGTGCAGATGCATCGGATGCGCCATCATGCCGTCATTGATGATGTCCAGGCCAACACGCTCGCCCTGTTTCACCACTATCGGCTGGTGGTTCTGCCATTGCCGGCCGTCAATGCCCCAATCATAGCCCATCATGCCGCCGGTCAGGTGCACCTGGGTCACACGGCTGAACGGGCGATTCAGCAAAGGCTTTGCGCCGCGCAGCAGCACTTCCAGCTCTACCCCGCATGGCCCGGCCGCCATGGCTGCCACTGTCTCCAGCCGGGCGATGCGGGCCTGGGGTGTTGCCAGGATGATGCCGGTTTGCGCCACATCCCCCTCGCGCCGGGCGAGGATGGGATAAGCGCCCTCCCCCGCAGGCAAGTCCAGCAATATATCCACGCGCTGGGCTTCCGCCAGGGGAAACGGGCCAACGGCAAGGGGCTGCACCGCATCGCCATCAACGCCGATAATCCGCCCCGGCAGCGCCCCGGTATCAATCCAGAACGCGGTTGCCGCCGCGCCATTGATCAGCCGCAGGCGGATGCGCCCGCCCGCCTCGACCCGGAAGACTTCAGGGTCGGCGAGCGTGCGGCCATTCGCCAGATAAGCATCGAAATCGACATCGTTGAGGTCGGAATTACCGCTCATCATGCCGCCCATGTTGCCCATCATCGCGCCGCCCATGCTGCCGCCCGCGCCGCCACCCATGCCACCGCCGCCGGTCAGCCCGGCCAGAATGTCCGCCGGGTTTCTGAAGGTAAAATCATGCAGCAGCACGGCAATGTCCTGCCGGTCCTCCCGCATCTCCGCCGCCGTGCGCACGATCAGCGGCGCCGCCATCAATTGCTGCTCCTGCAAGCCTTGGTGCGAATGCATCCAATGCGTGCCGGGGCGCGGCGCGAAATCATAGCCCTGGGCGGCGCCATTGGCGATCAACGTTTCATAGCCGGTCTCGGTCACCCCATCCTGGCGCACGGGCGGCGTCTGGCCGTGCCAATGGATGATCGTGGGCTCACCGCATTGGTTCACGAGCGAGGTGGCAAAGCGCTCGCCCGGCGCCAGCACCGCGCCGGGCCCGCCATCCGCGCCCTCTATGGCAAATACGGAAGCCGCCTTGCCGTTAACCTCGATGCTGCGTCTGCCAATGGTGAGCACCCGGGCCGGGGCGGCGCTGGCGCGCCCCGCTGGCAGGGTGGAAAACGCGGCCGTAGCCGCACCCGCCAGCATCACCTGCCGGCGTGAAAAAACCTTGTTCATAATCTGTACCTTTCCTGGCGTAAGCCGGAATTCATAAAAAATCGGAAACGGGGCGCGCGGCCCCGCGCAAGCTCAGGTCACGCCAAGGAGCGCGGCGGCGGCGCGGCGGGCGGGATGACCTGGCCCGGCAATTTATCCTCAGCCCCCATGCCTAAATCCGCGCCCGCAGGCACGGAGGACGATAAAAGCGTAGCCAGGGGCGGCAACAAACCGGGTACAGCTGCCGCGCAAGGCGCACAGGCGAACGGCCCTTGGCAGCAGCCATCCGCCATTATTGGCGAGGAGGAGACAGCCCGGGGCATGAACGCCGTGGGTTCGGGCGGGCAGGGGTGAGAAATGCTCATGCCCACCACCACACCACCCGCCACCGGCATGGCCGCATGGGCGGGCAGGACCGTGCCGGGAACGGATGCGAACAGAAAGGCCAGGACACACAAAAACCTGACAATCCGGGGCATTAGCCCCAGCCCGCCACGCCGATGCTGCCCCCGCCCGCGCGCCATTATCGTGTCATCCTCGCCAAGGTTTTTACCAATTCATCCACCTTGTGGCGCTGCTCATTCACATCACCGGCGGCAAAAGCGACCGCCACGCAATGGCTCAGATGATCGCGCAAAATCTCCTCTTCCGCCTTATGCAGGGCAGCCCGCACGGCAGCGATTTGTGTGAGAAGATCTATGCAATAGCGATTTTCATCGACCATGCGCAGCAAGCCACCCACCTGGCCCTCAATCCGCCGCAGCCTCTGGGTTACCTTCTGTTGTGTCGTGTCATGCATCACTTGTTGCCACTTGATACTATACCCTATGCAGGTATATACATCCTTCGCCTCCGGCCCGCAAGCGGCCCACGCCAGCCCACGCAAACCAAGCCTCATCAAAATCCACACAGGTGACCATCATGGACGAGTCTGCTCACCACGCACACCATCACAGCGCTCATCCAGGTCAGGTTCGTGATCCGGTCTGCGGCATGATGGTTGATCCCGCCACATCACCGCACCATGCCACCCATGGCGGGCAGGTTTTCCATTTCTGTTCCAATGGCTGCCGCGGGAAATTCCTGGCCGCCCCAGCCCGCTACTTGTCAGCGGCGCCACCCAGCGCGGCTACCGCGCCCGGCACAATCTTCACCTGCCCGATGCATCCGCAGATCAGGCAAGACCACCCCGGCGCCTGCCCGATCTGCGGCATGGCGCTGGAGCCGCTAACCCTCTCCGCGGAAGCCCCGGAAAACACCGAGCTGCACGGCATGCAAAAGCGCTTCTGGCTGGCCACCGCACTCACAGCACCCATTGTTCTGCTGGCCATGGGCGGTTTCGTGCCTGGTCTCGGCCCCGCCCTCGGCCGTCTGGTTCCACCACCTTTATCAGTCTGGCTTCAGCTCCTGCTGGCAACACCCGCCGTTCTCTGGTCCGGGTCGGTATTCTTCGTGCGTGGCTGGCAATCCCTGCGCCGCCGCAGCCTCAACATGTTCACGCTGATCGCGTTGGGAACCGGCACGGCCTATGGCTACAGCCTTGTGGCCACGCTGGCGCCAGAGCTGTTTCCGGCGGGGTTCCGCAATGCCAATGGCGGCGTGGACACATATTTCGAGGCAGCGGCGGTGATCACGGTTCTGGTGCTGCTTGGCCAGGTTCTGGAACTGCGCGCCCGCGCGCAAACCGGCGGGGCGATCCGCGCCCTGCTGAATCTGGCGCCAAAAACCACCCGCCGCGTCCAAACCGATGGCCCTGATGTCGAAATCCCGCTCGATCTCGTCATCGCCGGGGACCACCTGCGTATCCGTCCCGGCGACGCCGTGCCCGTTGACGGGGTCGTTCTCGAGGGCAAGAGCCAGGTCGATGAATCGATGGTCACGGGCGAGTCCATGCCCGTGACCAAAATGCCGGGCGATGCGGTGACCGGCGGCACGGTGAACGGCACCGGCGCGCTGGTGATGCGCGCCGAGAAGATCGGGGCGGAGACGATGCTGGCACGGATCGTTGCCATGGTCGCCGAGGCCCAGCGCTCGCGCGCGCCCATCCAGCGCCTGGCCGACCTTGCCGCCGGGTATTTCGTGCCGGCGGTCATCGCCATCGCACTTCTCGCCTTCGTCCTGTGGACGATCCTGGGTCCGGCACCGGCACTCAGCTATGGGCTGCTGGCGGCTGTATCCGTGCTCATCATCGCCTGCCCCTGCGCGCTCGGCCTTGCCACGCCAATGTCCATCCAGGTCGGCGTCGGCAAGGGCGCGCGGGCGGGCGTGCTGATCAAATCCGCCGAGGCCCTTGAGCGGATGGAAAAAGCCGACACTCTGGTTATCGACAAGACCGGCACCCTGACCGAGGGCAAACCGCGTGTCACCACCATCACCCCTGCCACCGGCCATCAGGCGGCGGACATCGTGCGGCTGGCGGCCAGCCTGGAACAATCGAGCGAGCACCCCCTCGCCACCGCTATCGTGCAGGAAGCAATCCGGCGGCAATTACCCCTCGCCAGGATCAGCGGTTTCACATCGGTCACCGGCCAGGGCGTGAGCGGCATGGCCAACGAACGGCACGTACTGGCGGGCAATGCCCGGCTGATGCAGGCGCAAAACATTACGCTGGATGAACTCACCGCCCCCGCCGAGGCACTCCGCGCGACGGGCGCCACGGTGCTCTTCGTCGCGGTGGATGGCAAAGCCGCCGGCCTCATCGCCGTTGCCGATCCGGTGAAGGCATCAGCCGGGGCGGCGCTCAATGCATTACGGGCGGATGGGGTGCGCATCGTCATGCTCA
Source organism: Acidocella sp. (assembly GCA_027451225.1). Lineage (GTDB taxonomy): Bacteria > Pseudomonadota > Alphaproteobacteria > Acetobacterales > Acetobacteraceae > Acidocella. The sequence continues at coordinate 4,736 of DAIDJU010000093.1, forward strand.
CTGGCGATAATCGCCGCACCGCCGAAGCAGTGGCGCGGCAGCTCGGTATTACCGAGATCGAGGCGGATGTACTCCCGGAGCAGAAACACGCGGTGATCCGCAGGCTGCGCGGCGAGGGGCGTGTGGTGGCGATGGCCGGCGACGGCGTGAACGACGCCCCCGCTCTGGCGGAAGCCGATATCGGCATCGCCATGGGCACAGGCACGGAGGTGGCAATGCAAAGTGCGGGCGTGACACTGGTAAAGGGAGATCTGGATGGGATCGTCCGGGCCCGGCGCCTCAGCCGCGCCGTGATGCGCAATATCCGCCAGAACCTGTTCTTCGCCTTCATCTATAACGCTGTTGGCGTCCCGGTCGCGGCTGGCCTGCTCTATCCGTGGTTTGGCATTTTGCTTACCCCGGTCGTATCCGCTCTGGCAATGTCGTTCAGTTCGGTGTCAGTCGTCAGCAACGCTTTGCGCCTGCGGCGCGCGCGGCTCTGAGTCCCGATCATGTACAATTCTCAACATGTTTGAGCATATATCAGGCCCTTCGGCCTAAGTTGCGCACCCGCAAGGGGTGCGCTTCTGGGCGATCCGCCAAGCGGATCGCTACCTGGTCGGCCCCACGGCCTCCCCAAACTGGTGTGGCATTACCCTGTATTTTCGGCGGTCAGTACCCCTGGCGTAAAATTCCCATCCGCAACCAGCTCTGTGCGTACTGTCCTCTCTGGCCGCCCAGTTTTGCCGCCACCCTTTCCTTTTCCATTCCCGCCAGCACCGGCTTTCGCGATCTTCTCCGCCGCCTTTGCGGCTTTCGGCCTCATCACGTTGATGGCGGCGGCATCCAGCGTATTTTTGATGTGTGCTGCATAATGTTTCTCGATCATCTCCACACTGGTGCGGCAATTTTTGGCGATCTGATAAATATCCGCCCCCTCCATCAGCCGCAGGCAGATGTATGTGTGCCGCAAACTATACGCCGTGCGCGGCTTGCCATCCCGATCGGCTTTGAGCCTGGCCTTGGCCAATATCCGGTTGAACAATTTCAACTGCCCGCCTTGCGGGAACACCTTGTCGGTCGGCTCCGGCAACTCCACCGGCAGTGGCGCGTTCGGCTTCTTCAAGCTCCGGCTGCGTTTTTGCTTACCGCGCGTCGGCTTGGGCCGGTTCAGCAGCCGCTCATACGGCCGCACCGCACCCGGCGTGCTTTTACAAAACCCAACCCCGCGCTTGCCGCGCACCTCGATCTCCAGAATCGTCTGCCCCGTCGCATGGTCGGTCACGATCGATACATCCCGGTGCTGGAGATTACCGGCCTCATCGGGCCGCAGCCCGGTATTGCCCATGAACAGGATGTAGTCGTGCATCTGCTCGGCATTCCAGCGGTATTGCGGCTGCGGCGGATTGCGCGCCCAGTCCCGCGAGGCCGTATAAAGCTGCTTATATTCCTCCGGACTGAACCAGGGCCGATGCACCACTTTGCCCTGAGTTTTGTAGGGTGGCGCCAGATCCGGCAGATGCGTCAGCCAGCCATGGCGGATCGCCGCCTTCAACACCAGCCGCAGCGTCACCACCTCATCATGCAGGGTGCTGCGCGCGGGCGGTTTGGCTTTGGCTTTCGTGGCGGTCTCGATCCGGTGCACCCGGTAATCCTGCACGGTTCCGGGTGTCACCTCGGACAATCCCATTTTGCCAAAGAACGGCAACAGATGCAGCCGCAGCCGGATCTGGTGTCCCTGCACCCATTTGGGCGAGCGTTCGCCTTCGGTGATAACCTCATATTCGCGGGTAAATTTCTCCGCCGCGTCCTGGACGGTCTTTTCTGTCACCAGCGTGCCGGCGGCCTGCTTGCCACACAGCCCCAGATACCAATCCTGCGCCACCTTGGTAGCCAGATTGACGTTTTCTTGTTTGGTGGTGGTCCGCCATTGCTTGGCCCCGACCGAGGCCGAGCATTGCCAGAACCGGCTATTGCCGCGGCGGTAGAGCTGCAGCTTGCCACCCAGCAGCGTCAGATGATTATCCATCGAACACCCTCAACATAAGGGGCCGCGGGAACGGGGTAATCAGATCAAGGCGCCCGGCACACAGCCTCGGTTGCACTCGGCAAAACTTTTACAACCGCGTAGATTGTCAGGTTTTTACCGGCAGGTGACCATGTGTTAACACTGTGATAGCTGGTTTTGGACGTTTTGGCGGCCAGGCGCCGCTCTATCTTATTGTTTTTATTTGTAAAAGTGGTTGCGGGACCTGGATTTGAACCAGGGACCTTCAGGTTATGAGACGGAATTGCATTAAATTAATTCAAGTATATTCTTCTATCTTTCGAAACATCATGTGCACTACCCTAAATAATACACTTAGAAATCCTCGCTCGTTTCGATTTTTGGCTCAAAATGCCCTAATTGGCCAACCTAAACGCAACGCCCGCACCGTTTAACGCAAGACATACCCAAACTACCCATCGGCCTCCCAAAACCCTGGGTGGATTGAAGGATGTCTCTTCGCAAATTGCGGACATATCTGGCCTCGTTTGCTCCCGCCCTTTTATGATTCCTTTAACCGAAAAATTTCCCCCGTCCCCGCATCACGGACCAAATCAACGCGAGCACCATCCCAGTGATAATCAAGATGGCGCCCTTGCAAAGGCGGCGAGGCTAGATCCGGGTAAAACAGCCCTACACAAACACCATCAGGATCGCGCCTGCTTGGGTAGACCAGCCCCTCGGATCCACTTCCCCGCAACGCCGCCGCCAATTGTTGCGCCATGGTGTAGTCATCCGGGTCCAATGCGGGCAGGAATGCGGCCAACCCGCCCCGCAGGTCATGCAGCGAGGCCTGGATATCCAGCACAAGCTCCCGGAACTGCGATGTCCAGCCAGACGGTTGGCCGGTCTGTGCCATGAAGCGGGCGTGGTGGTGAATGGTTTCAAGCAGGGCCGTCTCATATGTCCGCGCGGCGTACAGCACGCCATAAGCCCCTGCGCTGAACCGGCTCG
>DAIDJU010000094.1 GCA_027451225.1 Acidocella sp.
CCGCATGGCCCGCTCTATCTCGGCCATTCCGGCCTCGCCACCTCCATCCGCCCCTACCCGCAGGCGCGCGATATCTGGAACATGATCGCGCGCACCGCCTTCACCCAGCTCAATTATTCGGCGGCGCTGCTCCTGGGCACCATTCTCGGCATGGCAGTGGTGTGGCTGGCGGCGCCTCTGGCCATTCTGTTCTCCGGCTTCGGCTGGCGGTTCTTCCTCGGCCTCGCCACCTTCGGGCTGGCCTGCCTGAGCTATCTGCCCACGCTGCAACGCTACAAACAACCCTATTATTTCGCCCTGGCGCTGCCGGGCATCGCCCTGTTCTACATGGCCGCGACGATCGCCTCGGCGGTGAACCATTGGCGCGGCACCGGGGCGCAATGGAAGAGCCGCGCCTATGGAGACCAGCGCCAATGATCGCCAATGACAACAGCAAGCCCGCCAAGCCTACCGCCGCCACGGCCGGGGTGGAGGCGTGGTCCGGCAAGGATCGCGGCGATGAGAATTTCCCGGTCGGGTCGCTGCTCATCGCCAAAGCGCTGCGCCCGCATATCCACGCCTATTACACCTTCGCCCGCAATGCCGACGATATCGCCGACAACCCGGCCCTGGCGCCCGAGGAAAAGCTCGCCCGGCTGGACGCGATGGAAGCGGTGCTGACCGGGGCGCGCGCCGAGGGCAGCCCGAGCGCCGCCCGGCTGCGCGCCAGCCTCGCCGAAACCGGGGTGAACGACATCCACGCCCGCGAACTGCTGATCGCCTTCCGCCAGGATGCGACCAAGACCCGCTACGCCAACTGGGAGGAGCTGATGCAATATTGCCGCTACTCCGCCGCCCCGGTGGGCCGCTACGTGCTGGCCCTGCACGGCGAGAGCGAGGCGACTTGGCCGTCCTCCGACGCGCTCTGCGCCTCGCTGCAAGTGCTCAACCACATGCAGGACTGCGCGAAGGATTTGCGCGACCTGGACCGCTGCTACATCCCGCAGGACTGGCTGGCCGAAGAAGGGCTGCGCACCGACGCCATCGCCCGCGGCGAGACCGTGCCCGATTTGCGCGCGGTGTTCGACCGCATGCTGGCGCTGACGGAAAAGCTCAACGAGCATGCCGCCGAGTTGCCGCGCCTCGTCAAATCTCGCCGCCTGCGCGTGGAAACCGCCGTGATCGTGGGGCTGGCCAGGCGCCTGACCGCCAAGCTGCGCGCGTGCGACCCGCTGGCCACCCGCGTGAAGCTGACCAAACTCGATTTTATCGCCGCCACGCTGGCGGGGCTGAGGTATGCCGCGTGACCCCTGAAGACACCGCCTATGTGACGGAGCTGGTGAAGCGCTCCGGCACCTCCTTCTACCACGGCATGAAGATCCTCTCGCCCGAGCGCCGGGACGCGATGTACGCCATCTACGCCTTCTGCCGCGTGGTGGACGATATCGCCGACGAAGAAGGCCGCGACTTTTCCGCCAAGCAGCAGGAGCTGGAGGAATGGCGCCAGCGCATCGCCGGGCTGTACCGGGGCGAGGCCGAGGGGCCGATCTGCCGCGCGCTGCTGGAGGCGGTGCGGACATATCACCTGCGCGCCGAGGATTTCATCGCCATCATCGACGGCATGGAGATGGACGCGGGCGCGCCGATCATCGCCCCCAGCCTCGCCGAGCTGGATTTGTATTGCGACCGCGTGGCCTCCGCCGTGGGCCGGCTCTCGGTGCGCGCCTTCGGCGACGCCTCCCCCGCCGCCGATGAAGTGGCCCATGCCCTGGGGCGCGGGCTGCAACTCACGAATATTTTACGCGACGTGCCGGAGGATGCCGAACGCGGCAGGCTGTATCTGCCGCGCGAGCTGCTGGAGGCCGCGGGCGTGCCGCTCACTCCGCAAGGCGCTTTGCAATCCCCCGCTCTGGCGCAGGCATGTTCAAAAGTCGCAGATCTGGCGGAGCAATATTTCAATACCGCCAACGCGGCAATGTTGCGTTGCAATAACAAAGCCATGCGCCCCGCAAGGCTGATGGAGGAAAGTTACCGTCCATTATTAGGTATTTTGCGGCGGCGACATTTTAATTACCATGAAGGACGCGTAACATTGCCGAAATGGCGCAAGCTGATGATGGCATTGCGCCTGCTGCTGGCGTGAGGGAGAAGCCATGAGCGTCCACGTTATTGGTGCCGGCCTTGCCGGTCTTGCGGCGGCCTGCCAGCTTACCGAACTGGGGCATCATGTCGTGCTGCTCGAGGCCGCCCCCCAGGCGGGCGGGCGCGCGCGCTCGTATTTCGACAAACAGCTCGGCTGCCGCATCGATAACGGCAACCACATGCTGCTCTCAGGCAATATCTCGGCGCTCTCCTATTTGCACCGCATCGGCGCGCGGCGCTCGCTCATCGGCCCGGCGGAGCCCGTCTTCCCGTTCCGCGACACCACCACCGGCGAAGCCTGGACCCTGCGGCTGAACCAGGGCGGGTTTCCGTGGTGGATCTTCTCGCCCTCCCGCCGCGTACCGGGGACGAGGCTGTACCAGTATCTCTCGCTGCTGAAGCTGCGCCGCGCCGCGCGGCACGACAAAGTGGCCTCGCTGCTCGGCAATTCCGGCCAGCTCTATCACCGGCTGCTCAAGCCGCTGGCCATCTCGGCGCTCAACACCATGCCGGAGGAAGCGGCGGCACACCCCTTGGGGGCCGTGCTGGCCGAGACCATCGAGCGCGGCGGCTACGCCACCCTGCCCCGCTGGGCCAAGCTCGGGCTTTCGGAAACCTTCATCGACCCGGCGCTGGACTGGCTGCGCGAACGCGGCGCGGACATCCGCTTTGGCGAGCGCGTGACGGCCTTGCAGCCCGGCCAGGCCACGGTGGTGGCGGTGCCGCCCTGGGTAGCGCGCGAACTCATCCCGGGCCTGACCGTGCCGACCGCCTATGAATCCATCTGCAACCTGCATTTCCGCGCCCAGATGGACCCCGGCGAGGCCGGGTTCTGGGGCCTGACCGGCGGCATGAGCGAATGGGTCTTCGCCCGGCGGGATGTGGTCTCCGTCACCATCTCCGCCGCCAACCGCTATATGGACATGGACCAGGACGCCATCGCCGCGAAAGTGTGGGCCGAACTGTCCCGCACCTTCAAGCTGGACCCCGCCGTGCCGCCCAACCGGGTGCTGTGGGAAAAGCGCGCCACCTTCCTCACCACGCCCGAGCAACTGACGCTGCGGCCCAAGACACGCACCGAAAACCCCAACGTGATGGTGGCGGGCGACTGGACGGATACCGGCCTGCCCGCGACCATCGAGGGTGCGATCCGCTCCGGCAACGCGGCGGCCATGGCGCTGGTTAATCCAGCCTAGCCGCGCATAGCCAGGGCGCCCCGCGCCCCCTGGCAAAATGCCCGAAAATTTGTCACATCCTATGGCATGAACGCCATTCTCGACACCGCGATCGAACGCGCCCGGGCCTCTCTCGTCAACGAGCAGAGGGCCGACGGGCATCTCTGCTACGAGCTGGAGGCCGACGCCACCATCCCGGCCGAGTACGTACTGCTGGAGCATTACCTCAACCAGATCGACGAGCCCCTGCAACAGAAGATCGGCAATTACCTGCGCCGCATCCAGGGCGATCACGCGACCAATCCCGGCGGTTGGCCGCTCTTCCATGGCGGCAAGTTCGATCTCTCGGCCTCGGTGAAGGCGTATTACGCGCTCAAGATCATCGGCGACTCCCCTGACGCGCCGCATATGGCCAAGGCCCGCAAGGCCATTCTGGCACGGGGCGGGGCGGAGCGGGCCAATGTGTTCACCCGCATCCAGCTCGCCTTGTTTGGCGCGGCACCGTGGGAAGCCTGCCCGGTCGTACCCATCGAGGCCGTGCTGATGCCGGACTGGTTCCCCTTCACCATGCGCAAGGTCTCGTACTGGTCCCGCACGGTGATGACGCCGCTGATGTACCTGACCACGAAGAAGCCCATCGCGCGCAATCCGCGCAAGGTATTCGTGGACGAGCTGTTCACCCGCCCGCAGGCGCAGATCCGCGACTGGATCCGCGGCCCCTACAAATCCAACTGGGGCCCGGTGTTCAAGGTGCTGGACAGCGCGCTGCGCGTGGCCGAGCCCTACTTCCCGCAGCATTACCGCGAGAAGGCGATCGACAAGGCCATCGCCTGGACCATCGAGCGCCTGAACGGCGAGGACGGGCTGGGCGCGATCTACCCCGCCATGGCCAATTCCGCGATGATGTTCGATCATCTGGGCGACAAGGCCAATTTCGACATCGCCATGGGCTCGATCAAGAAGCTCCTCGTCATCAAGGACGACGAAGCCTATTGCCAGCCCTGCCTCTCCCCGGTGTGGGACACCGCCCTGGCCGGGCATGCGCTGATCGAGTCCGGCGCCATTGAGGCCACCGCCGCCGCGTGCGACTGGCTGATCCCCCGCCAAGTGCTGGACGTGGTGGGCGACTGGGCGGACAACACCCCCGGCACGCGCCCGGGCGGCTGGGCCTTCCAGTACAACAACCCGCATTACCCGGATGTGGACGATACCGCCGTGGCCGGCATGCTGCTGCACCGCGCCGGCGACCCGAAATACGCCGAGTCCATCTCCCGCGCGCGGGAATGGATCATCGGCATGCAGTCCACCAACGGGGCCTGGGGCGCGTTCGACATCAATAACGACCGCCAATACCTCAACCACATCCCCTTCGCCGACCATGGCGCGCTGCTCGACCCGCCGACCGAGGACGTCACCGCGCGCTGCATCTCCTTCCTGGCCCAGCTCGGCTACAAGGAGGACCGCCCGGCCATCGAGCGCGGGGTGAAATATCTGCGCGAGACGCAGATGCCCGACGGCTCCTGGTTCGGCCGCTGGGGCACCAACTACATCTATGGCACGTGGTCCGTGCTGTGCGCACTGAACGCCGCCGGGGTGGCGCA
>DAIDJU010000095.1 GCA_027451225.1 Acidocella sp.
TTCCGAAAAGGGCGGCATTTTAAAAGCGTCCGTAGGTTTTTAGCCGTCCTTCCGGGCGGCGATCAGGAATTCCACATTTCCTTCCGGGCCCTTGATGGGGCTCGGGGTGATGCCAAGCACCTTCCAGCCGGGCAGGTTGGAGAACCACGCCTCGATGCGCTGGCACACCTCCTCATGCACCGCCGTATCGCGCACCACCCCGCCTTTACCCACCTGGCCGGGGCCGGCCTCGAATTGCGGCTTGATCAGCGCGAGGGCGAAAGCCCCCGGCGCGCAGAGTTCCAACCCCGCGGGCAGCACGGTTTGCAGGCCGATGAAGCTGGCATCGCACACCAGCGCGCCGACCGGCTCGGGGATGATTTCGGCCGTGAGATGGCGGGCATTGGTCTTTTCCAGCACCACCACGCGCGGGTCGGAGCGCAGTTTCCAGGCGAGCTGCCCGTGGCCGACATCCACGGCATAGACCTTCGCCGCCCCGTGGGTGAGCAGCACATCGGTGAACCCGCCGGTCGAGGCGCCGACATCCAGGCAGATCCGCCCCTCGGGGCTCAGGCCGAAATGCTCCAGCCCATGCGCCAGCTTCACCCCGCCGCGGGAGACCCAGGGATGGTCCTGCCCCTTGACCGAGAGCTGCGCGTCCTCGGGCAGCATGTCGCCGGATTTTTGCACCCGCGCCGTCCCGGCATAAACCAGCCCGGCCATGATGAGCGCCTGCGCCTTGGCGCGGGACTCCACGAGGCCGGAATTGACGAGCATGAGATCGGCGCGCTGCTTGGCCATGAGAGACTGTTCCACAAGCCGCCCTGGCGGCCGTCTAGCGGCGATTTTCCGTGCTCCGGCGCTCACGTACTGAAGTACGCTCCGCTTTGGTGCTCGCAAATCACCTTGTACGACTCACCAGACCGGCTTCTGAAGCAGCCTCTTAGTGTATCCGCCCCTAATCGCCAAACACCGGCGTCCGGTTCTCCTGCGCGGCGGCGCGGGTCTCGGCATGTTCGGGCGAGGCGAGCAGCGCCTCCTGCTCCACCGACTCAGCCAGCAGCAGGGCGGGGGCGTCGGCCTCGCTGTTCAGCAGGCGCTTGGCGGCGCGGATGGCGGGAGGGCTCTGGTGAGCGATATGCTTGGCCAGGGCCAGGGCCTCGGCGCGCGGGTCATCGGCCAGGCGTGTCACCAGCCCCAGCCGGGCCGCCTCATCGCCCAGGAATTTGCGCGCGGTGTAGATCAGCTCCCGCGCCACATCGTCGCGCACCAGACGGCGGAGCAGGGGGATGCCCGCCATGTCCGGCACCAGCCCCCAATGCGTCTCCAGCGCCGAGAACTGCGTCTGCGGCGCGGCGATGCGGATATCCGCGCCGAGCATGATCTGGAACCCGGCCCCGAAGGCGAAGCCATGCACGGCGGCGATCACCGGCACCGGCAATTGCCGCCATCCCCAGGCCGCGTGCTGGTAGATATTCGCGGCCCCCTGGGTGCGGGAGCGTAAGGGGATGGTCTGCTGCAGGGCGTCGAGATCCGCCCCGGCGCAGAAGCCGCGCCCCTCGCCCGAGAGCACGACGCAGCGCAGCCCCGGCAGGCGGGCGAGCCGCGCGGTCATGGCCGCGATGGCCTCGAACATCTCGTGATTGAGCGCGTTGATCTTGTCGGGCCGGTTGAGGCGGATATCCGCCACCCCGGCCGCGATGCTGGCTGTCATCAGCTCCGCCATGCCACTCCCCTTATCTGCGTTGGCCGCATGTTGCGTGTCCCGGCTGGATGCAGGTTGTCTCGTTACGCCCGCAAGTTCAATCCTTTCTTGCGGGCGCGCCGCTTTCAGCCCTCCTTGGCCAGCCGGGCCAGCGCCGCCCGGTATTCGGCGCCCAGGCGCTCGACCAGCTTCGCCACCGGCACCACCGCCTTCACCGCGCCGATACCCTGGCCAGCCCCCCAGATATCCCGCCACGCCTTGGCCTCGCTGCCCGGCGCTTCGGCGAAGTTCATGTGCTGGGTCTCGGCGGCGCGCAGGGCGGCGGGGTCTAGCCCGGCGGCCTCGATGCTGGGGATGAGGTAATTGCCGTGCACGCCTGTGAAATGGTCGGTGTAGAAAATATCCTTGGCGGCACTTTCCACGATCATCTTCTTGTAGCGCGCATCGGCGGTGGCTTCCTCGGTGGCGATGAAGGCCGAGCCGATATAAGCGAGATCCGCCCCCAGCGCCCGCGCGGCGGCGATGGCGTTGCCATTGGCGATGGCCCCCGAGAGCGCCAGCGGGCCGGAGAACCATTCGCGGATTTCCTGCACCAGGGCGAAGGGCGATTGCGTGCCCGCATGCCCGCCCGCCCCGGCGGCCACGGCGACAAGCCCGTCCGCCCCGCGCTCGATGGCCTTATGGGCGAATTCGTCGTTGATGATGTCGTGGAACACGATGCCGCCATAGGAATGCACGGCCTCGTTCACCTCGGGCCGCGCGCCCAGCGAGGAGATGACCACCGGCACCTGATACTTCACCACCAAGGCGAGGTCTTCGGCGAGGCGCGTGTTGCTCTTGTGCACGATCAGGTTCACCGCGAAGGGCGCGTCCTGCGCCGTCAGCTCCCGGCGCAGTTGTTGCAGCCACAGTTCCAGCGTGCCCGAGGGGCGGGCGTTGAGCGAGGGGAAAGCCCCCACCACCCCCGCGCGGCATTGGGCCAGCACCAGCTCGGGGCGGGAGATGAGGAACATCGGCGAGGCGATGGCGGGAACGGAAAGCCGGCCCCGGAAGAGTTCGGGCATGGACATTTTGGTTTGTTTCCTCCTGTTTTGGTGAGGCTATCATTCCCTGCGCCGCGCCCGCCGTAAAGTGGTTTTGACAGCGCCACATTTCAGGACATAGTCTTTGCCCCATAACAACCAATGGGAGTGAAGCCATGGCTCTGCACGACGATCCGGCCCGGCTCGATATCGCCAATTACCCGCTGCGCTACACCAGCCGCGTGCTGTTCGCGGACATGGACGGATTCCGCCATCTCAACAATGTCGCCATCGCCCGGTTCTTCGAGGAAGGGCGCGCGGCGGGGATGATCGAGGCCTTCGGCATCGAGAGCCTGCTCAACCCGCCGGAGGGGCGGATCATGCTGCTGGCCTCCAACACCATCGACTACATCGCCCAGGCCTATTACCCCGGCGAGGTCGAGGTGGGCTCCTCCATCCTGCGCGTCGGCGGTTCCTCCTTCCTGCTGGCCCAGGCGGCGTTCCAGAACGGCAAATGCTTCGCCCTGGCCAACGGCACCATGGTGAAGGCCCTGCACAACAAGGCCGATCCGCTGACCGAGGATGAACGGGCCAAGCTCCACGGCTTCGCCTTCAAGGCCGGGCAATGACCGTTTCCGTGACCGAGGCGGTGGAACGCCGCATCTCGGTGCGCGCCTTTCTGCCCAAACAGGTGCCGCGTGAGATTGTGGTGGAAATCCTCGAAGCCGCGCGGCGGTCGCCCTCGGGCGGCAATTTGCAGCCCTGGCGGGTGCATGTGCTGGGCGGCGCGGCGCTGGACGAATTCCGCGCGCTGGTCGCCGAACGCAGCGCCGCCGGGGTGAGGGAGGCGCTGCAATACGAGGTCTATCCGCCGAATTTATGGGAACCGCACCGCGGCTACCGCTTCAAGACCGGCGAGGATCTCTACGCCACCATCGGCGTGGCGCGGGAGGATAAGCCCGCCCGGCTGCGCCAATTCGCCCGTAATTTCGCGTTCTTCGATGCCCCGGTTGGGCTGTTCTTCTCGCTGGACCGCCGCTTCGGCCCGCCGCAATGGGCGGATATGGGCATGTTCATGCAGACCATCATGCTGCTGGCGGTGGAACGGGGCTTAGGCACCTGCGCCCAGGAATGCTGGGCCGGCTGGCCGGAGACGGTGGGCGACTTCCTGGGGCTGGAGGCGGGCGCCATCCTGCTCGGCGGCATGGCGCTGGGCTACCCGGACGAGGCGGCGCCGATCAACCAGTTACGGACCGACCGCGCCGCTCTCGCCGATTTCTGCACGATCCGGGGGCTTTAGCCCCCGGCTCTTTAACCCGCGGCGGCAAAGGCCTCGCGGATCTGGTCCAGCACGCTGGCATCCTCGATGGTGCCGGGCACGGTCACCGGCTCGCCATTGGCGATCTTCTTCATCGCCGCGCGCAGGATCTTGCCAGAGCGGGTCTTGGGCAGGCGGGGCACCACCATCACCTCGCGGAAGGCCGCCACGGGGCCGATCTTCTCGCGCACCAGGGCGATCAGCTCGGCTTCCACCTGCTTCGGCTCACGCTCCACCCCCGCCTTCAGCACCACGAGGCCGCAGGGGATTTCGCCCTTCACATCGTCCGACCGGGCGATGACGGCGCATTCCGCGATGTCCTTATGGCTGGCCACAACCTCCTCCATCGCCCCGGTGGAGAGGCGATGCCCGGCGACGTTGATGATGTCGTCCGTGCGGCCCATGATCCAGACATCGCCATCCTCGTCGATCATCCCGGCATCGCCGGTGCGGTACCAGCCGGGGAAGGCCTTGAGATAGGCGCTGACATAGCCCTCGTCGTTCTGCCATAGCGTGGGGCCGCAGCCGGGCGGCATGGGCAGGCGGATGCAGAGATTGCCGACGGTGCCGCGCCCCACCGGCTCGCCGGCCTCGTCCAGCGCCTGCACATCGTAGCCCGGCGAAGGACGCCCGCCCGAACCCGGCTTGAACGGGGTGAGGCCGAGCCCCAGGAAGCGCGAGGTGATCGGCCAGCCGGTTTCCGTCTGCCACCAATTATCGATCACCGGCTTGTCCAGCAGCTTCTGGATCCACACGGCGGTCGGCGGATCGCAGCGCTCGCCCGCCAGGAACAAAGCCTGGAGGCTGGAGAGGTCGTATTTGCTCAGGTAATCGCCCGCGAAATCCTGCTGCTTGATGGCGCGCAGGGCGGTGGGCGCGGTGAACATGGTCTTCACCTTGTGCTGCTCGATCACGCGCCAGAACGCCCCGGCATCTGGCGTGCCGACGGGCTTGCCCTCGTAGATGATGCTGGTCGCCCCCACCAGCAGTGGGCCGTACACCACGTAGGAATGCCCCACCGCCCAGCCGACATCGGCGGCGGCCCACATCACCTCGCCGGCGCCCACGCCGTAGGTGGTCTTCATGCTCTGCGCCAGGGCGACGGCATGGCCCCCATTGTCGCGCACCACGCCCTTGGGGCGGCCGGTGGTGCCGGAGGTGTAGAGGATATAGAGCGGATGCGTGGCCTCCACGCTCACCGGCTCGGCCGGTTCGGCTTCCTGCTCGGCGGCGATGAAATCATGGTCCAGCCCAGGCGTCATCTTTGCTTCGCAAGCTGGGCGCTGGAAGATCAGGCAGGCCTCGGGCTTGTGGTCCGAGAGTTCGAGGGCGGCATCGAGCATCGGCTTGTAGGCGATGATGCGCCCCGGCTCCAACCCGCAGGAGGCGGCGATGATGGCCTTGGGCTTGGCGTCCGAGATGCGGGCGGCGAGCTCCGGCGGGGCGAAGCCGCCGAACACCATGGAATGGATCGCCCCCAGCCGCGCGCAGGCGAGCATGGAGAACGCGGCCTCGGGCACCATGGGCATGTACACGACCACGCGGTCGCCCTTGCTTACGCCGAGCTTGCGCAGCGCCCCGGCGATCTTGGCCACGCGGTCCCGCGCCTCGGCATAGGTGATCTTGAGCAGTTTGCCTTCCATCGGGCTGTCCCAGATGAAGGCGGTGCGATCCCCATGCCCGGCGGCGATGTGGCGGTCGAGGCAGTTATACGAGGTGTTGAGCTTGGCGTCGGGGAACCAGACGCCGTAGGGGCCGGTTGCGCCGTCGAAGATTGTCTCCGGGGCTTGGTCCCAGTCGATGAGTTCGGCGCATTTGGCCCAATAGCTGTCGGGGTTGGCCTGCCAGCCGGCATAGAGAGAGGTATAGGCGGTCATCGGCGTCTCTCCGGAAATGTTTTTATTATCGATGGAACGAAAAAGGGGTGGCCATTGGCCACCCCCGCGATGATCGTCTGATTAGACCCGTGCGCCGAGCGGCAGCACGGTCTTGCCGTGCGCCTCGTTGATGACTTCCGCCGCCCCCGCATAGAAGGCCAGAGCCGCGGTGAGGAGCCCGCCATAACCGCCGATGGTGCCGAGTTCGGCATTGCCCAGCAGCTTGCCGAAGGCCAGCAGGAAGAAGGTGGGCACCAGCGCGGTGAAGACCAGGAACACGGCGCGGTTGAGGGCGAAGGTGCCGATCCACATGGCGGTGGTGAGCACGCCCCAGACGATGAGATACCAGCCGATGGCCGCCCCCACATCCGCCCCGGAGACGGTGGCGGGGATGCCGCCGACGAAGAACTTCACGAACAGCGCGAAGCTCCACCAGAACGCGCCGTAAGAGCAGAAGGCGACGAAGCCGAAGGTGTTGCCTTTCACCATTTCCATCAGCCCGGCGAAGAACTGGGCGGTGCCGCCGAAGGCGAAGGCCATGGAAAGCACCAGCGGCATCAAGGCGCCCTCGGGCAGGAGCCCGGCATTGGCCATGCTAAGCAGCCAGGTGGTGAGGGCGAAGCCGAAGAGCCCAAGCGGGGCCGGGTTGGCAAGTTTCATTCTTGGTATTCCTCCTGCAAATTCGGACGTTTTTTATAACTTTATCCGGCACCGGCGATTGATGCCGATACCGGATTGATTATTGCCGATTTTATAAGGAATGTACAATAGTGCATTTTGCGCCGTGCGGGCGCAATCCGGTTCAGATCACCGGGGTGGTCACGCCATCCATGCCGATGGTGACGCCACTGACGTAAGCGGCGCGCTCCGAGGCCAGGAACACCGCCATGTTGGCGATGTCGGCGGGCTCGGCCATGCGGCCCAACCCGATATCGGCGACAGCGCGGGACAGCGCCTCCTCGGTGCTGATGCCCTCGCGCTGTGCCTTGGTTTCAAGGAAGCCGGTGACGCGCCCGGTGGCGGTGATGCCCGGATTGAGGCCCACCACCCGCACGCCCTGGCGGCCGTAGGCAGCGGCGAGACCCGCGGTGGCCAGCATCAGCGCGGCATTGGCCGCCCCGCCCGCGATATGCACCGGATTGGCGACTTTGCCGCCATTGCCGATGATGTTGACGATAACCCCCGCGCCGCGCGCGCCCATGGTTTTCACCAGGGGGTCGATGACATTGATGTAGCTGAAGAATTTCGCATCCAGCGCGGTGCGCCAGAGCTCCGGGGTCAGCTCCTCCGGGGCCACGCGCTTGGCGGCCCCGGCGCTGTTCACCAGCACATCCACCGGCCCGAGCGCGGCCTGCACATCCGCCAGCAGGGCGGCGGCCTGGGCGGCGTCGGTCAAATCGGCGGTGAAACCGGCGGCGGTGGGCAGGTCCAGCAGCGCGGCATCGACATGCTCGGGAGTACGCGAACAGATGGCCATGCGCGCGCCCTCGGCCAGAAAGGCTTTGGCGCAGGCGAAGCCGATGCCCCTCGACCCGCCTGTGACGAGAACGACCTTGCCGGCGAGCCCGAGTTCCATCAGGCCGTGGCGGCCTCGGCCGGTTGCAGGATCTGGCAAAGTGCGGCCACCAGCTCGTCCATCATCTCGTCGGTATGCTTCGGCCCAGGGGTGAAGCGCAGACGCTCCGTGCCGCGCGGCACGGTGGGGTAGTTGATGGGCGTGGCGTACATGCCGAACTCGCGGATCAGCCGCATGGAGACGGCGGTCGCCTTGGCGGCGTCGCCGATCATCAGCGGCACGATATGGCTGGTGCTGTCCATCACCGGCAGGCCGGCGGCCTTGAA
>DAIDJU010000096.1 GCA_027451225.1 Acidocella sp.
CTTCCCTTCTGCGCGCAAAACAGCTAATCCCTTGCCCCATGAGCTGGCTTACCGAATTCGTCCGCCCCAAAATCCGCACTTTGCTTGGCCGCAAGGAGGCGCCGGATAACCTCTGGCACCAATGTCCCTCCTGCCAGCAGATGATCTTTCACCGCGAGCTGGAGGCGGCCAAGAAGGTCTGCCCGCATTGCGGCCACCACATGCGCGCCACCGCGCAGGAGCGTCTGACCTGGACCTTCGATGACGGCGAGTACACCCGCATCGACCTGCCCAAGGCCGTGCCCGACCCGCTGAAATTCCGCGACCAGAAGCGCTATACCGACCGCCTGAAGGAAGCCCGCGAGAAGACCAAGCAGGATGACGCCATCCTGGTGGCGCATGGCGCCGTGGGCGGCAACAAGGCCGTGGTCGCCGCCATGTCCTTCGAGTTCATGGGCGGCTCCATGGGGTCCGCCGTGGGCGAGGGGCTGGTCGCCGCCGCGCGCCTGGCCGTGCTGCAGCACGCGCCGATGATCGTCTACACCGCCTCGGGCGGGGCGCGCATGCAGGAAGGTGCGATCAGCCTGATGCAGATGCCGCGCTCCATCATCGCCTCGCAGATGGTGAAGGAAGCCGGGCTTCCCTACATCGTGGTCCTCACCGACCCGACCACCGGCGGCGTCACCGCCTCCTTCGCCATGCTGGGCGATATCCAGATCGCCGAGCCGAACACGCTGATCGGCTTCGCCGGTGCCCGCGTGATCGAGCAGACCGTGCGCGAGAAACTGCCCCCCGGCTTCCAGCGCGCCGAATACCTGCATGAGCATGGCATCATCGACATGGTGGTGAAGCGCGACGACCTGACCGCCACGCTGGCTAGGCTCATCGAGTTCACCACCGCCAATCAACGCCCGGCGGCGTGACCAACGAGCTTGCGCGCGAGCCGGGCGCGTCGCCGTCCCGGATCAGGGTCAGCGCGGCCCTGGAGCGCCTGCACCGCCTCTACCCCAAGCTGATCGACCTCAAGCTCGACCGGCTTGAGCGGCTGCTGGGCGATCTCGGCCACCCCGAGCGCAAGCTTCCCCCCGTCATCCATGTGGCGGGCACCAACGGCAAGGGCTCGGTCTGCGCCCTGGCCCGCGCCGTGGCCGAAGCCGCGGGATTGCGCGTACATGTCTTCACCTCGCCGCATCTGGTGCGCTTCAACGAGCGTATCCGCCTCGCGGGCAAGCTGGTGACGGACGAGCAACTGGCCGAGGCGCTGGACGCCATCGAGGCCGTGAACGGCCCGCAGCAGATCACGGTGTTCGAAGCCATCACCGCCGCCGCCTTCTGGCTGTTCGCGCGCACGCCCGCCGATCTCTGCATCGTCGAGGTCGGGCTCGGCGGCAGGCTGGACGCCACCAACGTCCTCACCCCCGCCGCCTGCGTCATCACCTCCATCTCGCTCGACCACCAGGATTTCCTGGGTGGCACGCTGGAGGCCATCGCCGCCGAGAAGGCCGGGATCATCAAGCCCGGCATCCCGGTCATCACCGGCTTCCACCCGCCCGAGGTGCTGGCGCGCATCGCCGCCATCGCCGCCGAGACAGGTGCTCCGCTGCTGCGCCGGGGCCATGAATGGAACGCCGAACCCACCGCCACCGGCATGGTGTTCGACGGCATCGCTTTGCCCCCGCCAGCCCTCACCGGGGCGCATCAGGTGGAAAACGCGGGCCTCGCCATCGCCGCCTTGCGCGCGGCTGGCTTCGCCATCTCGCCCGAGGCCATGGCCCAAGGGCTGCAAGCCGCCGAATGGCCCGCCCGGATGCAGCGCCTGCGCGGCGCGCTGGCCGAAGCCCTGCCCGAAGGCTCCGAGCTATGGCTGGACGGCGCGCACAACCCCGGCGGGGCGGAAGTTCTGGCCGCCCAACTCGCCGCCTGGAACGGCCCGACAACGCTGATCCTGGGCATGAAGCAGTCCAAGGATGTCGCCGAGGTGCTGCGCATCCTTACCCCCCGCGCCGCCGCCGTGTACGCCGTGGCCGAGCCGGAGCAGCATCTGGCCTTGCCGGTGGAAGCAATCATCGAGGCCTCGGGAGGCATCGCCAAGCCGGGGCCGGATATTCGCGGCGTTCTGGCGCAAATCACCGCTCCCACCCGCGTGCTGATCTGCGGCAGCCTGTATCTGGCGGGCGAGGTCCTGAAGCTCGACGAGGCGTAAATATCGCCAAATTGTCTCGGACAGGCGGGACAAAGCTTTGCTATCCGTGCGCGATGATACTTACACGTCGCGAATTCGTCTCTTCCGCCGCCATTCTTGGCGCCGGAGCCGCACTCTGCCCATCCGCCAGCGCCGCCGATTCCGCCCTGCCCTTCATCCTGGTCGGCGATTGGGGCCGCGAGGGCAAGGATGGCCAAACCGCCGTGGCCCAGCAGATGAGCCGTACCGCCACCGCCATCGGCAGCCGTTACACCGTCTCGGTCGGAGATAATTTCTACGAGAACGGCGTCGCCTCGGTGGATGATCCGCAGTGGCAAAACTCCTTTGAGCGCATCTACGCCGCCGAGTCGCTGCAAACGCCATGGAAGGTGATCCTGGGCAACCACGATTACCGCGGCAATGTGCAGGCGCAGCTCGACTACGCCGCCCGCAGCCATCGCTGGCAGCTTCCCGCTCGCTACTACACCGAGACCGTCGCCCTGCCCGACGGCGCCAAGGCGGCGTTTTACTACCTCGACACGTCGCCCTTCATCAAAAAATACTACGGCTCCAAGGTGCGCGTGGAAGGCCAGGACACCCAGGCCCAGCTCGACTGGCTGGACGCCAAGCTGGCCGCTTCCACCGCCGAGTGGAACATCGTCATCGGCCACCACCCGGTCTACACCGCGCTCGAGGATGGCGATGGCGAGGAACACGATCAGCCGGACCTCGTCGCCCGGCTCAACCCGATCCTCATCAAGCATAACGTGCCGGTTTATATCTGCGGGCACGACCATACGCTCCAGGCCGTGAAACAGGGCAACATCACCTATGTCATCACCGGCGCGGGGTCACAGACCTACACGCCCGGACCCGCCATACGCGGCGGCTTCGCCTCCGGCGCGCACGGCTTCATGGCCGCCAAACTCTCCGGCTCACGCTTCGACTACAGCCTCATCGACTCCACCGGCACCGCCCTGTTCTCGCAGTCCATCCTGCGGGCCTGAGGGGCTGGAGGCATAGAGCCTCGCCTTGCCCCCTGCCCGGAACCGAGTTCCTGGACCTCAATATTCGGCAAATAAAAAGGGCTCCCTTGCGGAGCCCTTTTTATTTGCCGGGTGGGTTCCAAGGGCCTTTCGGCCCTTGGCGGGGGTTAAGGGGGCAGCGCCCCCTTGCGGCATCTCTAGAACCCGACCTTCACCAGACGGTCGTTGCTGGCGATCAGCTGCTTGTAGCGGCTCAGCGCCAGCAGCGGGAAGAAGCGCGGATAGCCGTGATATTTCAGGTAGAACACGCGCGGGAAGCCGAC